>JAYKJB010000070.1 GCA_035285325.1 Candidatus Sericytochromatia bacterium | reverse complement strand
CGAGCCAAGGGGACCTGGCTGTCGTAGGTGATCAGGCCGTTCATGTCCTTGGCGTCAAAGACCACGGTGTTACCCCCGTGAGCTTTGAGTTCTTTCACCAGCGACCATAGCGCTTCGCTGCCGGCTGTATGGCCCGTGACGTAGATGCCAGAGGCCGGGAAGGATTTCGGAACCTTGACCAGCGTGGCCTTGGGCGGCGCCTGGCGCACCTTCGGAATGGTGAGCCATTCGCCAATTTTCAGCGGTCGGTGCAGGTGATTCTGCTCGCGGATGCCGCTGGCCAACTTCGGGTAGGTGTAGTAGTCGGTGAATCTCAGGTATTTCCAGGCGATCGCCTCGACAGAGTCTCCCGCTGACACGCGGTGCCGGAGGCTCCCGGGCTGGTATTCGCCCCCTGTGGGCAACTTGAGGCCGTAGCCGGGGTGGTGGTCCAACCCCTTGGCAGTCTTCTGTGTCCCGGCGGAAGCGGGCGCCACCGAAGGGGCCTGGCCGGGCGACGGCGACGATGACGAGGTCGCTGGGGTCGGTATCGCATTCGCTGACGTTTCGACCGCACTGGGGGTCGGTTGTGCTGCACTCATATTAGCGTGGGCGATTGAGGAAATCGCGGGTGAGGGGGATGCCGCTGCCTGGGTGGTGGCTTGGGCAGGGTCGAAGGCGTTGGCCTTCTGGCCCTGCGCCAAGGCTGCCGGGTTGAAGCGTTTCGCGGCCGTTTTCGGAAAGCTCACGCTGTTCGGGTCGCCATCGCTCACGAAGGGCAGCCAGGGTTCCTTGACCTTGCCGGTGGAACCGGTGGGCCGGTTGAACCAGTTCTTGAATTCGCTATTGATGCACTGGATGCGGGCCACCCCCGTGGCCTTGTAGCCTTTGTCATAGGGGGAGTAGGCCGGGTTCGCACCCACCAGCAGCAGCGCGGCGTGGCGATAAGTCCCAGGGCCCTGTCCCCCCGCCACCACCTTGTTCAAACCGGCTGCATCCCGTGGGCCGATCCCGAAGGGCAGGGCGAGGGTGGTGATGGGGTAGGGCTTGCCCACCTCCTTGCTGACGAAGGCCTGCAAGCGGCTCAGGTGGGCCTCGATCTTGCTGGGCGACAGCGTGGCCAGGCTTTCGTGGGTCCAGGTGTGGTTGCCGATTTCCCGTCCGGTGTCCACCAGATAGCGGAATTTTTCCCCGATCACGCCGTCTTGGTCGAATCCACTTGGCAGGACGTAAAACGTGCTGCCGCGCCCGAAGTCGGGATGGGCGGCCTGGAACGCATCCAGCATCCCCACGGCGCAATCCGGATCGATGACTTTCTTGCCGTTCGGGCCCGTCTTGTACTGCCCTTTGGCGTCCTTCACGTAACGAAACTGCCCCTCGGTGCTGTCGTCAAAGGTGAGCACCACCGGTTTCTTGCCGGCCGGCACAGCAAAGCGCTTGGCGGCCATGTCCGCCATGTTGATCAGGTAGTAGCCATTCGCGTGGAGGAAGGCCAGGTCTTTGCGGAAATTCGCGGGGGTGCGTGTCCAGCGCTCTTCCTTCGGCCCAAAACGGTGATATTCCAGCACCGGGATGTAGCCCAGTTCGTTGGCAACCCCACCGGCCGTGCGCAGGACCGGGGCCGTGGCGACTTGCGCCGCCTGCGAGACGTCGGCGTGAGCGCTGTTGGCGGTGCTCGCGTGGGATTCGGCTCGGGGGGCCTGCGAGCAAGCCGTGACGGCACAAGCCAGCATGAACAAGGGACTGCGAGAGCGAGTAAGGAGGGACAGTGAACGGGGCATGATGGCTCCTGCGCAAGACGCGGCCGTGTGAAGGCGGTATTATGTGACCTGATTCTCCCCCAGGTCGCCCTGCACGTAAAGCCCCACGCCCTGATCCCGCGCTCTGTGGCCCTCAAAAAGAAAGCCAGTGGTGCCTCAGCCCCACTGGCCTGAACGAGAGAGCCTCCCTGGCGTGGCTTCAGGACGGTTTCACAGAGATGGGTGATGTTGGAGCCGTCTTTGCGGCCGGCGTGGAGCCTGCGGACGACCCCTCGGCCAGAGGAACGGCGGCGTGCCCCGTTCTCAACTCCGAGAGCAGGGCGCCGACCGAGCGGCCGGTGATGCTTTCAATCACCTCTGGAATCTGCGCGACCATCTTGGCCACCTCGCCGGTGAGCGCACTGGGCCCACCTTTTCCGTCACCAGCTGACACGATGGTGATGCGGTCGACCTGATGCAGCGCGCCTGCAAAGGCCGAGGCCATCTCGGGCAGGTTGGCCAGCATGCGGTCCAGGATGGCCGCTTCCGTGTAGCGTTCGTAGGCATCCGCGCGCTTCTGCATGGCGTCTGCCTCGGCCTGGCCCTTGGCGCGCACGACCTCGGCCTCCGCTTCACCGCGGGCCTTCACGACTTCCGCCTCAGCGCGACCGCGCGTGGCGGCAATCTCGGCCTCCGCGATGCCTTGGGCCCGTAAGGCCTCGGCCCGGCCCGAGGCTTCCTTGGCCAGGCGCAACCGCTCGGCCTCCGCCATGATCTCGATGCGGCGCTGCTCCGCATTGGCCGCCTTGATCACGCTGGCCTCGAGCTCGAATTCCTTGCGCTGAACCTCGAGTTCCT
>JAYKJB010000069.1 GCA_035285325.1 Candidatus Sericytochromatia bacterium | reverse complement strand
GGGGCCACCACCTTGGCCACCGAGACCATGGTGGTCAGCAGACCGAGCTGCGCGCCGGTCACGTGAAACTCGGCCTGCAGGTCGCCCACCAGCGGGGTGATCGCGATCCAGGAAAGGCCGAAGACGGCGTAAGTCAGAAACAAGAGGGTTTCGACCACGAAACGATAGGGGCTGGGGCTGGCGGGAGACACGGGGAACCTCCTGAAGAACACAACCGGGGCGATCGGGGACGGGCTTGGCGCGGCGCTCAGAGCACCAGACCGCCGTCCACGCTGAGCACCTGCCCCGTGATGAAGGCGGCATCGTCCGAGGCCAGGAACATGTAGGCTTTGGCGATGTCTGCGGCCTGGCCGAGTCGCCCCAGCGGGGTCTTCTCGCACATCATGGTCAGCACCTTCTCGGGCATGGCCGCGGTCATGTCGGTCTGGATGAAGCCGGGCGCGACCGCGTTGACGGTGATGCCCTTGCGCGCCAGTTCCTTGGCCCAGGACTTGGTCATGCCGATCACGCCGGCCTTGGTGGCGGCGTAGTTGGTCTGCCCGAAGTTGCCGTGCAGCCCCACCACGCTGGAGGCATTGATGATGCGCCCCCGGCCCGCGGCCACCATGGCGGGCACGACGGCCTGGGTCATATGGAAGACGCCGCGCAGGTTCACGTCGATCACGCGATCGAACTGTTCCAGCGTCATCTTGGCCAGGGTGGCGTCCAAGGTGATACCGGCGTTGTTGATCAGCACGTCGAGGCGCCCGTGGCGGCCCAACACCTCGGCGACCACATGGTCCACCACCGCCCGGTTGGTCACGTCGAGGGCGAAGGCCTCGGCGCGCGCCCCACCGGCCGCGATCGCGGCGGCGGTCTGCTCGGCGGCATCCACATCGCGGTCGCAGACCAGCACCAGGGCCCCTTCCGAGGCCATCAGGCGGGCCGTTTCAGCGCCGATGCCGCGGCCGGCGCCCGTGATCAGTACGACTTGTTCTTGCAGTCTCATCACCAGAGTCACTTTCTAGAGGGCCCCTGCAGGGGCTTGGGGGAATTCGGCACGCGTCTCGCGTGGCGGGGTTGCTTCGCCGTGGACCTTGCGCAGATCGCCCTTGACGACCTTGCCGGTGGCGTTGCGCGGCAGAGCCGACACGAACACGACGGACTTGGGCACCTTGTAACGGGCCAGGTGCTCGCCCAGGTAGGCCTGCACCGCGGCTTCGCTCAGGCTGCCCTCGGTGTGCAGGGCCACGACGGCCCGGCCGACCTCGCCCCACTTCGCATCCGCCACCCCGATCACGGCCGCCTCGCGAATGGCCGGATGGCGGGCCAGCACGTTCTCGATCTCGGCCGGATAGACGTTCTCACCGCCGCTGATGAACATGTCCTTCTTGCGGTCGACGATATAGAAGTAGCCCTCGGCGTCGCGGCGGACCAGGTCGCCCGTGCGCAGCCAACCGCCGGTGAAGGCCGCGCGCGTGGCCGTCTCGTTGTTCCAGTAACCGGGAAAGACGTGCGGCCCCTTGATCAGCAGCTCGCCGGTCTCGCCCGGGGCAACGTCCTGGTCGTGGTCGTCCACGATGCGGACGTCGACGTGCATGTTGGGAAAGCCGACCGAGCCAGCTTTGCGAACGGCATCGCGGGCGTCCAGCGTGAAGCAGTTGGGGCCTGCCTCCGTGAGGCCATAGCCCTGCTTGAAGGTCAGACCGCGGCCCGCATAGGCCTCGATCAGGGAGACGGGGCAGGGGGCGCCGCCCGAAATGAAGAAGCGCAGCGAGGACAGGTCGGCCGTCGCGAAGCCGGGGGATTCCAGCATCATCTGAAACATGGTCGGCACGGCAAAAACCACCGTGATGCGGTGCTCGTCGATCAGCTGCAGCGAGCGCGCCGCCTCGAATTGCGGCATGAGCACGATCGTCCCGCCGCGGTGGATCAGGGGCGTCGTCAGCACGTTGAAGCCGCCCGTGTGGAAGAAGGGCGTGTGCGTCAGCGTGACGTCATCGTGGCGAAGGTCCCAGCCCACCTGGGTGTTGATGGCGTTCCAGGTGATCGTGCCGTGCGTGAGGACAGCGCCCTTGGGGGCCCCGGTCGTGCCGGAGGTGTAGAGCACAAGATGCGGGTCGTCCAGGGAAATGGGGGTCTCGGGCAGCGACGCCTCGCTGGCAGAGGCCACCAGACCGTCGTAATGAGACTCGCCGGCACCGGCCTCGTAGGGCACGATGTGCGGGATCGCGAGCTGGCTGGTGACGGCATGGACGGTTTGCTCGAAGTGCGGCCCAAAGAACAACACCTTGGGAGCGGCGTCGCCGAGGATGTACTGGACCTCGGCGGCAGCGAGGCGCCAGTTCACCGGCACGAGAATCGCGCCGAGCTTGCCGACGGCGAAGAACAGCTCCAGCGTCTCGACGCAGTTGTGCGCCAGCACGGCGACGCGATCGCCCTTGATGATGCCAAGGTCGTGGTGCAATGCGCGGGCCAGCCGGTCCACGCGCTGGTGGAACGCGCGGTAGGTGATGCGGCGGTGGGTCGCCGTGCAGACGAGTGCGGTCTTTTCCGGCGTGTACATGGCCCAGCGGGCCAGCCAGTCTCCGAAGTACATGGGCGATTGCCTCCGGTGGAGTAGGGGAGCGAACATCCCCACGATAGGAGGCAGGCGTTACGGGGTCGTTA
>JAYKJB010000068.1 GCA_035285325.1 Candidatus Sericytochromatia bacterium | reverse complement strand
TTGCCGGCCCGGCTGGCCAGCGCCGGCATCGGCGACAAGCTGCACAAGGGCGCGACCGTGATGACGGCCGGCTCGACCGCCGACCTGTACGGCAAGCTGGTCAGCATCTGGCAACACCCCGAGCGGGTGATCGAAGGCCTGACGCCGCCAGCGCCCGGAGCGGCCTGGTCGCTGCCGGAAACGGGGCACTTCGTGCAGGACATGATGGCCAGTGACCTGGTCACCTACCTGCCGGATGACATCCTGTGCAAGGTCGACCGCGCGGCCATGGGCGTGAGCCTCGAAACGCGCGTGCCCTTTCTGGACCACCGGGTGGTGGAATTTGCCTGGCGGCTGCCACTGGCCTACAAGCTGCAAGACGGCGTGGGAAAATGGCTGCTGCGCCAGGTGCTGGACCGCTACGTGCCGCGCAGCCTGATCGAGCGCCCCAAGATGGGCTTCGGCGTGCCGCTCGACAGCTGGCTGCGCGGCCCGCTGCGCGACTGGGCCGAGAGCCTGCTCGACCCCGCCCGCCTGCGCCAGGAAGGCTTTTTCCGGGCAGAGCCCGTGCGAGAGCGCTGGCAGGCCCATCTGTCCGGTCGCGTCAACGCCCAGCACGAACTCTGGTGCGTCTTGATGTTTCAAGCCTGGCTGGAGAACAATAAGGGCACCTCCTGATTGCTGACAGAAATGAGCCAAGCGGATGAATGAAAAAGTTGCCGTCATCGGATTGGGCTATGTGGGCTTGCCCGTGGCCCTGGCCTTCGCCCGCCAGTTCCCGGACACGGTCGGGTTCGATGTGAACACCGCCAAGGTGGCCGAACTGCGCGCGGGCCTCGACCGCACGGGGGAGGTCGCCGCGGAGGTGCTGCGCGCCTCGACCCTGAAGATCACCGACCACCCGGCCGAACTCGCGGGCACAACCTTCTTCGTGGTGGCGGTCCCCACCCCGATCATGGACAACCGCCAGCCGGATCTGCGCGCCTTGCGGGCCGCCTCGGCCACCGTCGGCAAGGCACTTCAGCCCGGGGCCGTGGTGGTTTACGAGTCGACCGTCTACCCGGGCCTCACGGAAGAGGTCTGCGGCCCGATCCTGGCCGAGGTCTCGGGGCTGCGCTGCGGCATCGACTTCACGCTGGGCTACTCGCCGGAGCGCATCAACCCGGGCGACAAGGAACACACCCTGGAGCGCATCGTGAAGGTGGTGAGCGGCCAGGACGCCCCGACCCTGGACCGCGTGGCCGCCGCCTACGGCGCCATCGTCCCGGCCGGCGTCTTCCGCGCCAGCTCGATCGCGGTGGCGGAGGCCGCCAAGGTGATCGAAAACACCCAGCGCGACCTCAACATCGCCTTGATGAACGAACTGGCCTTGATTTTCGACCGTCTGGGCATCCCCACGCGCGACGTGCTGGCTGCCGCAGGGACCAAGTGGAATTTTCTGCCCTTCACGCCGGGCCTGGTGGGGGGACATTGCATCGGCGTCGACCCCTACTACCTCACGGCCCGGGCCGAGGCCACCGGCTACCATCCCCAGGTGATCCTGGCCGGGCGCCGCATCAACGACGGCATGGGGGCCTTCATCGCCCAGCGCCTGGTCAAAATGTTGATTCACGCTGACCGCGCCATCAAGGGCGCCCGCGTGGGCGTGCTGGGCCTGACCTTCAAGGAGAATGTGCCCGACATCCGCAACAGCCGGGTGCCGGACATCCTGGCGGAACTCCAGCAATACGGCATCACGCCCCTGCTGCACGACCCGCTGGCCGAGGCCGACGAGGTCCGGCACGAATACGGCCTGACGCTCTCGCCGCAAGAGGCTTTTCAGGATCTGGATGCCCTCGTGCTGGCCGTGCCGCATCGGGCCTATCGGGAACAAGCGGCCGCGCTGCTCGCGGGCGTGCGCCCCGGCGGCGTGGTGGTGGACGTCAAATCGATGCTGGCAGCTGACACGGTTCCGGCCAGCCTCACCTACTGGAGCCTCTGATGTCGAGTTGCCCCCCTCAGCTTCAGGCTGCGCTGCGCCAGGCGCCGCGCACATGGCTGGTCACGGGGGCCGCCGGCTTCATCGGCGCCAACCTGGTTGAAGCCCTGCTGCAACTCGACCAGCGCGTGGTGGGGCTCGACAACTTCGCCACCGGTCTGCGCCAGACCCTGGCGGACGTGCGCGCCACGGTGGGGGAGGCGGCCTGGCAGCGCTTCGAGTTCCTCGAAGGGGACATCACGGATCTCGCCATCTGCCAGCGCGCCTGCCGCGACAGCGCCATCGTGCTGCACCAGGCCGCGCTGGGCTCCGTCCCCCGCTCGATTGCCGACCCGCTCACCTCGCACCGGGCCAACGTCGACGGCTTCCTCAACATGCTGATCGCCGCCCGCGACACAGGCGTGCAACGCTTCGTCTATGCGGGTTCCAGCTCCACCTATGGCGACCACCCCGGCCTGCCCAAGGTGGAACACGTGACCGGACGGCCCCTGTCGCCCTATGCCGTCACCAAATGGGTCGACGAGGTCTACGCCGAGGTCTTCGCCCGCACCTACGGCGTCTCGGTGATCGGGCTGCGTTACTTCAACGTGTTCGGTCGCCGCCAGCGACCGGATGGCCCCTACGCCGCCGTGATTCCGCGCTGGATTGCCAGCCTGCTCCAGGGCGAACCCGGCACGATCAACGGCGATGGCGAGACCAGCCGCGACTTCTGCTACGTCGACAACGTGGTGCAGGCCAACCTGCTGGCCGGCACCAGCGACCACCCCGAGGCCGCCAACCAAGTCTACAATGTGGCCTGCGGGCAACGCACCAGCCTGAACGAGCTCTATGCACTGATTCAGGCGGGGCTGGCGCCCTGGGTGCCTCAGGCTGAAAAGCTGTCGCCGCGCTACCAGGCCTTCCGCGATGGCGACGTGCGCCACTCGCTGGCAGACATCGGCAAGGCCCAGCGCCTGCTCGGCTATCAGCCCAGCCACTCGCTGGCCGAGGGCCTCACGGCGGCCCTGCCCTGGTACGTGGCGCAGGCCGCCGACAGCCGCCAGGCCTGACTCGACGGTTCCAGGCAACACCTCCCGGGTCACCCGCCAGATGGCCGAGGCAGGACCGACGGACAGGGTTCGCGCCCCATGGGGCGTGCTACCATACGCATGGAGGCGCCATGCATCGCAAGAAGCTGCCCATCGGCATTCAAACCTTCGCCAAGATTCGCGAGGACGACCACTATTACGTGGACAAGACGCCGCTCGCCCTCCGTCTGGTCGCCGAAGGCACCCACT
>JAYKJB010000067.1 GCA_035285325.1 Candidatus Sericytochromatia bacterium | reverse complement strand
CGTTCATCACCTTGGCCTGCACCTCTGGTGCGTTGATGTCGCCCATCTCGGGACTGTTGGGGGCCGTCGCGTAGGCGGAGTCCGGCTCATAAATGTCCAGCGCCTGAGCCGTGCCGCAAGGCCAGAGCGTGGCGAGCAGGCAAACCGCGGAGCATTTGAACAGGCGTTCCAGCAAAGAGGAGCCCTCCTTCAGAAAAAGGCAACCGCTGATGCGGGGTCTGTCAGGTTACCACAGGTGCGACGAGACGTCAAAAAAGCGCGAAGCAAAAACCCCGAAACACCGGCCAGTATTGAATCGTGGCGTCTGTGATCAATGCACAAAGGCGCCCGCTGGCGCTGGCCTACAGGATCTCGGGCACGGCAAGATGGAGCGCCTCCAGGGGGCGCGTGAGCCCCGTGGGCAGCGCCTCTAAAGAGTGGTTGCCGCCCGCCGCAAGCGATCTTGCACGGCCGACCAGGCCGCTGTCTGCGGAGGCGCCTGGACCAGGATGATGGTGGCATCGGTCTGATTGAGCGCGTGCAAGGTGGCGTACAGCAAGCGCGCATAGCCCTCGGGCTCCCCCGGCAACACGTGATGCAGCGGGGGCCGGGAGTCGCCTGAGCCGCAACGGATCGAGGCAACCACTTCCCCCTGGGCTTCGCAGGCCGCGCCCACGCGCACCAACTCCTCAGGCTGCGCCAGCAGACGCAGCGCCGCGCGCGGCGCATAATGCCGGCGAGCCAGACCGGGGCTCGGCAAGGGGCCTGGGCTGGCCTGCGCATCCAACTCGGCCACTTCGCCGAGGCAATCACGCAGACGCACGATGCCAATGCCACCTGGGCGCAAGACGCGCGGAAGCTCACCGGTCAGGTCGATCACGGTCGACTCCAGGCCCACCTCACAGGCTCCCCCATCCAGCAGCAGAATGGACTCAGGAGATGTCGCCAGGGCGCGCTGAACGTGACTTGCCTCCGTCGGCGACACATCCATGTAACGGTTGGCACTGGGGGCCGCCACGGGCACGCCGGCCTGCCGCAACAAGGCCAGCGCCAAAGGATGTCCCGGCACGCGAATTCCAACGGCCGGCAGTCCTGCCGTCACCAGGTCGGGAACGTGTGACGCCTTGGGCAGTACGAGCGTCAATGGCCCGGGCCAGAAGGCGTCTGCCAGTCGCTGAGCGGCAGCGGGCCAGGTGGTCACGAGCGCTTGCGCGGCCTCGACGCTGGCCACGTGAACGATCAGGGGATTGCTGGCCGGACGGCCCTTGGCCCTGAAGATGCCGGCCACTGCGGCCTCGTCGAGGGCGTGGGCGCCCAGCCCGTAGACCGTCTCGGTCGGGAAGGCCAGCAAACCGCCCGCACGAAGGTGTGCCACCGCCTCATCGAAGGCCCTGGCTTCGGGTATGGTGGAGGAGAAGTCGAGGAGGTGAACAGGCGCCATGGAAGCAGTGGATTCCAGTTTATCACACCGCGCCCTGGCCCTCGCTGACGGTGAGGTTGCGCGATGCGCTTTATCCTGAAGGATGAACTGAACGGATTTCCTCCCGAAGCGGTCGCAGCGGAGCTGGCCCGTCTGGGACTCACCTACGTGAGCCTGCTGGACCGCATTTCGGAGGTGCTGGCAGCCAAGCCGCTGCTGTGGTTCCAAGAGGTGGCCCGCTGCATCCCCGCGTTCTGGTCGACTTGCATCAAGGACAAGTATCCTCCCGCCGTGCAAGCCGTGCTGCTCTCCACCCTGCAGGCGCCGTCGGAGGAGTCGCTCCCCGAGTGGGAGCGACTCGCCCCCTACGTGCTGAAGAAGGCGGCCACGGTGGCGGCCGAAACCCTGATTCACGAACGCACGCCGTGGGTTCTGGCCGTGTTGAACAACTGGGCCACCATGCCGGAACCCGCCGTGGAGCGCATCGAACCGGCAGACGACAAGTTTCCCGTCCTCGGGTCCGTGCTGGAAGGGCTCGGCTACCTCAACAAGGTCCAGCTCCTGGCCGTGGAAGCGGCGCAAAAGGAGGCCCGCTCGCGGGGCGAGCACATCGCGTTCGGCAGCCTGTGTGTGCGCAAGGGTTGGCTGACGGCTGCCCAGCTGAAATCCGCCCTCGAACTCCAGGCAGATATCGCGGTGTCGCGCGAGGCCCCCAAGCGACTGGGTCTGTACCTGCTGGAGGTGGGGGTGATCACGCCTCAGGACCTGAGCAAGGCCCTGGTGGTGCAACGTCAGACGGGTTGCTCGCTGGGGGACTATCTGGTGCAGCAGGGTCTGCTGACCCGGGAGTTTCTGGAGACCGTGCTGGTGCTACAACGCCAGGACCGCATTGCTGGCTACTTCGGCGAGTGAGCGGTCATCGCGAGCGACACGGCAGGCCTCGAATTCAGCCCGCGTGCTGCGCATCCAGGGCCCGCCCGAAACCGGTATACAACTGTCGTGCCAGCCGCGCGCAGGGCTCGGCATCGGCGTGCCGCGGATCAAATTCGACCCAATCACTGGCAATCACAGGCAGGCGACGGCCGATCTCCGCCAGCAACTGCTCGGCCTCCTGGGGCATCAGCCCCCCTTCGCTCGGCGTGCCCGTGGCTCGGAAATGGCCCTGGTCCAGCGAGTCGAAGTCGAAACTCAGGTGAACGGGCAGACCAGCCAGGTGTTGCTGAATGCGTTGAACCAAGGCCTCGACCCCCTGCGCGCGGAGTTCTTCCACGCTCACGCACCAGACTTGATGACGCGCCAGCAGGTCTCGTTCTTCCGGATCGATCTCGCGGGCGGCAATCAGCACCACGTCAGCGGGACGCACGTGGCCCGTGAAGACCCCGCGCAATCGGGCATCTCCCAGGCCGCAAGCCACCGAAAGGGGCATCCCGTGGGGGTTTCCCGTAGGCGAACTCTCCATCGTATTGAAATCCGCGTGGGCATCGATCCAGACCACGCCAACCCGCCCGAAATGCCTCACGCTCGCGGCCAGGGAACCGATCGCGAGGGAGTGATCGCCTCCGATCAACTGGGGATGTCGACCTGCCGCCAACGCCTGCAGCGCCGCATCCCGAATCGCCTCGCTCATGCTGCGAACCGCCTCGACGATCGCCTCCCGGTCTCGCGGGCCAGGCAAGGCCGAGGGCACCACCACGGCATCCCCGGCGTCCGGAAACCAGGTCGGCGGCAATTCGACCCCGGGGAAACGACCACCGGGCTGAGCCAGCGCCAGGATGGGCGAGCGGTCCTGCGGACACCTGGAAATCAACGATTCGGACACAGACATTGAACCCTCCCACGCCATTGTGGGGACCACGCACAACACGGCCGACCTTGGCGGATCGGCACAAGCCCCGGTTACGGATGGGGCTTCAACACTCCGGTGGCCCGCACCAGGGCCAGGTCATAGCACTCACCCTCGGGATCGGGCGTGTCGGCCCAGAACACCCGCAAGTACTTGTGCTGGGTGTCTTCCCGACTCAGGCTGACCGTCACGACGCGGTCGGCTTGCTCCCGCACGGTGGTGGAGATGGTCTTGCCCTCGGCCAGCTGAGAGAAGAGCAACAGCGGTGCCTCGCATACCTTCGCCACACCCCGCATGTCCGCCATGATATCGATAGCGGCAGCCACGCCCGACAGGGCCGTGTTGCCGGGTCGTAAGCTCTGCAGATCGTTGACCAGCACCAAGCCTGGTTGCCCGTGTTGCGCGACGTAAGCCGTGGCCGCTTCAAGCAGCGAAGCACTGGTCGGTGCCGGGCCGTCCAGAATGCACAAGGGCCACTCCGCCACCCGGCCGGGGTCGACCGACTGCCCCTCCGGCGTCACGTTCTTCGCCAGCCGCGCAAGAATGACCTCGCGAGGGGTCACGGGTGAGAAGTAAAGCACCCCTTCCCCCAGATGTCCGGCATAATGAGCGGCCAGATTCAAACTGACGCAGGTTTTCCCCACGGCGGGCGGCGCCCCGACCAGCACCAAGCCGGAGGCCATCGCATCGAAAGCGGGACCCAGGGAACGAAGAAACTTGTCAGGGGCGATAGACATGGCAGACTTCACCATCGAATGCCGGGCCAGGTAAGACGGGAACGCAAGCGGCCGTCACGATCACGATTCTATCATGCAGGCGCCCCACGTTGCGGAAGCGCCGAAAGCCTGTTAGAACCTGCCTGCGATGTGGAAAGCAAAGGGAGAATCGCCCATCCGCTGGGGGTCGGCCAGACGTGGAAGCTTTCAGGATTTACCTCACCGCCATTCCCAACCTGGCCGAGCGGGTGGTGGAAATACTGGCGAGCACGCTGGAAGAGGGCGGCCTCGACGTGAATGACGCCGAGTCGCTGAGACAGGCGCACCGGCACGCCCTGAATGCCGCCTTCACCCGCCTGCGGGATTCTCGCACGGCCTACGTCAATGTCCTGTATCCCCATCTGCGCCAGCTATGCGGCGATTGTGGCCAGGAGTTTTGCGGCGCCTACTGGGAAGTGGCCAACCCGATGACCTCGGAGCGCAGCGTGTTCCGCACCCGCCTGATCCACGAACTGATCGTGCATCGGCGCACCGCTTACGAAGAACCCCTCTACAACCTGAGCGGCACGGCGATCGCCATCGAGCGCCACAGCTGGAATCTCGATGCCTTGCTGCGCGTGCTGCAGGGCCTGACGGTGCCGCCGGCGGTGGTCAGTGAATTGCGCGCCATGGTCACGCAAACGCGTGGCAAGGCCGCGCGCAAGCCGGGGGAAACCGCGTGACGCCCCCGACCGAACCGCCCAGCATCGCGGGCGGAAATCCACTCCTGCCGATCCTGCACGCGGCGGTCCGGGCCCAAGCGGCCGACCTGCACCTGAAGGCCCACATGCCCCCACGCGTGATGCTGGATGGCCGGATCAGCGAGTTACCGGGCTTCGAACAGCCACTCGACCCCGTGTTGCTGCCGCAGATGATCTTTGCCCTCCTCGCGCCGGAGGAAGCCGAGCACTTTCGGCAACACCTGGAACTCGACACCAGCTTCGAGTTGCCAGGGCTCGCGCGGTTTCGCCTGAACGTGTTCCTCAACCTTGGGACGGTGGCCGCCGTGATCCGGATCGTGCCGCCGGGGGTGCGTTCCTTTGATAGCTTGGGATTGCCTCCGGTGCTGCGGCGGGTGTTGCTTGAGAAAAGCGGGCTGATCCTGGTCACGGGCGCCACCAGCTCGGGGAAAAGTACCACCCTGGCCGCGATGATCGACTTCATCAACGACACCCTCCCTGGCCACATCGTAACCATCGAGGATCCGGTCGAGGTGGTGCATCCTCACAAGGCTTGTGTCATCTCGCAGCGAGAGGTGGGCAAGGACACCCTGGGCTTCGCCCCGGCCTTGCGCGCCGCCCTGCGCCAGGCGCCCAATGTGATCCTGCTCGGCGAAATGCGCGACCGCGAGACCATCGAGCTGGCGATCCGCGGGGCTGAAACAGGCCATCTCGTTCTCGCGACGCTGCACACGTCGGATGCGGTGCAGAGCATTCACCGCCTGCTGCACGTCTTCAACCCGAATGAGCACTCGGCCGTGCTGGCGGCACTCGCCACCGTGCTGAAGGCCAGCATCGCCCAGCGGCTGATTCCCCGCATCGATGGGAAGGGCCGTTTGCCGGTCTTCGACGTGCTGATTCAAACCCCCACGGTGCAGGACGCGATCCGGCGTGGTCAGCTCGATGAGCTATACCAGCTGGTCGAGCAAGGAACCGTGGACGGCATGCAGTCGACCAATCAGGGGCTGCGCGACGCCTTCACGGCGGGCATGATCGACTTTGCCGCCAGTCTGGCCGCCAGCGAGAACAAGCAAGGCCTGGTCATGGCCCTGCGTCAGGAACTGCGCGCCATCAAGGAGGCCGCCGAGGCGCTGGCCGGTCATGGCCGACCGGCCCCGGCGCCAGCGAATCGCGCCGGGGAGCCGCGCGACCTGGAGAACGACTACATCAAGGTAATCAAGGTCCATCAACCGGGAGCCAGTCCACCCCGGGGGCCGCGCTGACCATCCCCCTCGAAAGAAAGAGACACGCTGCCGTGAAGTTACAGCTGCAAACCATCACGCACCACCCGGAGGGCGGTGAGGACCCACGCCCGCCAGTCCTGGTCCAGCGCGTGGCCTGCGACCCGCAGGTCCTGGCGGATCAGATGAATGCCCTGATGGCGCACCTGGGCGCGATCGTCGCGATTCCTCCGGCCGCTCACGAAGCCAACCTGAAGGCCCTGCTGAGACGGGACCTGGCCCATCTGGCCACCACCGCGGAGCAGGCAGGTGAAGCCACCATGACGCTGCGGGTGTTGCGCAGCGCCCGCCCCGACCAGGCCCCGGGTGCCGCGGAAGTGTACGACCTGCGCTACGAGCTGCAAGGTCTCACGTAACCAGACGTCTCGCCGGACAGCACCGGGACGACTGGAATCGCCAAGCGGCGATCAAACGCGTCTGGACGACGCAGGCCGTCCAGACGCGCGAGGCGCAAGCGCCTACTTCTTGCCCTTGGCCTTGGCCTTCGGGCCGCTCACGGCATCCTTGAGGCCCTTGCCGGCCGAGAAGGCGGGCGCCTTGCGAGCGGGAATCTTCAGCACGCCACCCGTCCGGGGGTTACGGCCCTCCCGGGCTGCCCGCTCCCGCACCTGAAAGGTACCGAAACCAACCAGGGTCACCTTGTCACCCTTGGTCAGCGCGTCCGTGATGGCTTGCACCATCGCGTTCACCGTCGTCTCGGTGTCCTTCTTCGAGAGCTTGGTCTGGGTCGCGACGGCATTCACCAGTTCTTCCTTGTTCACCTGCTACCTCCTCACGGCATTGGGTTCGTTTGGGAACGCCGCTACCTTAGCACCCGCATGGGGTGAAGACAACCCCTCTGGCCGCATCAAACCGTCCAGGCCCACCAAAAACGATGGCCACGCACCGGATTGAGCGAGCAAGCCGCGTTTCCACGCTCGCTCGCGACGCACCGCCGCCTGTCGTTTCCGGTATGATGGTCGGCGGAAGGCCTGGTATGCACAGCGACTCCCCCCCCAGCGAAGCCAACGCCGAGTTCATTCTCTGGCCGTACCTCGACACGCTGTATCAGTGGTCTGTGAGCCAGGCCTGGTACGAGCGGGAGATCGCGGCCGCCTGGCCAGTCTTCATGGCTGGCATCCCGGATGCGCCAGTCCACCTACCCGAGCTGCAGGATCCGGACCAGCACGACCGCGTCTTGCGCTTTCTGGCCTGGTTTCACCTGGACCGAAGGCTGCCCGAATCCGTCGGCCTGCAGCGCCCGATCGACCTGTTTCTCAGCGCTTGCACCGAGGACCTGACGGGCGAGGGACTCGCCATCTACCAAGGTCTCGCGCACACCCGATTTGGGGCCTTCAAGGTCCTCCGCCAGTTTCGCCGCACCCTGGCCGAAGACTGGGTGACCGGGGACCGTCTGGTGCTGCGGGCGGGCCCCCTGAGCGATGAGCTCCAGGTGGGAGACCTGGTGATCGGTCGCCTGTATCCCTTCGAAGGGGATTTCGAAGGGGATCCCGATCTGCACATCGGCCATCCGATGGAGCTGGCCGGCGAGCCCGCCCCCGCGGATCCACCAGCCGCCGAGGGACGTTTCTTCGCCGCCATGGTCCCGGCCAAGGGGGCTGCCCTCGATGTGCTGGACGCGCTGCTGATGCAGGTGGACAGCCCCATCACGGCGGATGACGTCTTCGCCATGCTGCGCGAAGCCCCCGGCCTGCCGGAACTGCTCGACCGCCTGTATGGCTCGCCGGCGTACCGGATCCGCTACCTCCACCTGCGCGATCGCGCCCTCTTGGAGGAACTGCTGCAGGAGCTCTGGGATACCTCTGGCCCCTTACAGGACGCGAATCTGGGGGAGGTCGAGGCCACTGCCCTGGCCCGCACGGCCCGCGAGGCCCTGCGGGCGATCGCCGAGGGCAACCCGAGCACCCTGCTGCCGCTGTGTGATCCCGACGGCCTGGTGCCGCTCTACCTCGAACTGTTCGGTCCGCAAGCCCTCAAGCGCCTGACCGACGTGACCAACGGCCTGCCCGAACGAGGGGTGAAGGCGCGTCACCAGCTGCTGCCGAAGGATGGCGGCATCTTCACGACGCTCAGCTGGGGCACCGGCACGGACAAGCACGCCGTCGGCCTGATCGCCTATGCCAAGCCAGATGGTCGCTGGCTGCTGT
This sequence comes from Candidatus Sericytochromatia bacterium, assembly GCA_035285325.1. Lineage (NCBI taxonomy): Bacteria > Bacillati > Candidatus Sericytochromatia > Candidatus Sericytochromatia bacterium. Next base: position 75,121 of record JAYKJB010000067.1, on the reverse strand, counting down.
CCGACATCTCGCTGCCGGAAGGGGCCTCTCCCGCCATGACCGTGGCCTTCGACAAGGCCGCGGGCCTCGGATTCTCGGCCGCACCGCCGGGCGATGCGGTCGAGGCCCACCTGCGCAAGGCCGTGCTGGAGGTGGGCTACGGCGTGCATGACACGATCGACCTGTTCCGACTCTGGCGAGAATTCAAAGCGCAGGCCCAGCCCGACCTGTCACAGCCCGCGATCTGGGCAGCCGGGCTGGAGCTGGCCGACACCCGCTTTCGCAACGAGGACCTCGACGTCAAGGTCCTGGCCAAGAGCTATCGGGTCATGCCGCGGGCAATCGAGCAGGCCGCCGACCAGATCGAACAGAGCTTGCGGGCCAAGGACGAGGCCGCGACGAAACAGGCGACGTCCTGAAGGGGCCGCGAGGCCCGAATCCCGCTCACCCCGCGTCCCCGTCCGCTCGCATCAGGCGCGCGCGAATCCGCAGGCGCCTCCAGGCCCCCTGTTCGCGCGCGGCGGTGCGTCCGGTCATGGTCAGGCCATCGGCATCCCAGCTGAAGCCTGCCGCATCGAGCACGAAGAAGGGGGGCAAGCCGGCCACCGGAAAATCACGCCGGCGAGCCGGGGCCACGCGGCTGGCCACAAACAGATGACCGACCTCGATTCCGGCGAGCAAGGAACCGCTCGGGCTGATGCCCCAGCTGCCCGCGATTCCAGCGAGGGCCTGCGCAGACCGCGCGCGACCGTCCCATAGCCAGGCCGCCTGCGGCAGCGCCAAGCCCACCCAGGCGGAGGGGCCGCGCACCCAGCGCGGAGGCGGAACACTCGGTCCGAATGGGGCGATCGTCCGCATCAACTCGCGCCCCTCCGAGCTCAGCCAGACCAGCTGCTGGCGATCGCCCGGCCGTGGGGGCCAACGCCCAAGTCCCCGCACCAGCAGGCTTCGCCCGGTGGGATCCCAATCGATGCCCAAGCGCGCCAGCGACTCACCCGGTGGCGGGAACAGCCGGCGTGTCCGCCCCTGGGACCACAGGTGCAGCACCCGACTGCCCCCCTCGTCGCCCCGCTCGCCCGTGGTGAAGGCGATGTCGTCTCGCGGCGCCGGCGCCACGGCCACGTAAACCGGGGCCACAGGCAGCGGCAGCCACTCGGCCCGGTTGCGCAGCAGCTCCCAGCGCTCCAGCAGATGCTCATCCGTGCGGGCCACGGCCGCCCGAAGACCATCGGGACTCACCCCCCACGAGCCTCCCAGGCAGCCCCACCACCCCGTACCAGCGGAGGTGACGGTGCCGTGAGGCCCTACCCGCGTCAGCTGATAGGCCCGATCCTGCTCCCAGCGGGCGGCCGGCGCCAGCGGCTGGTACAGCCAGCGATGCGTGCTGGTCAGCACGGCTGGCAGCCCCTGCTGCGCCTCAAGAGGCGACTCACACGGAGGCCCTGGCTCCAGCTTGAGGTCGCGCAGGAGCAGCTGTTCAGGGGCCCCAAAATCGACCTGCAGCCCCCGCAAGCGGTCCTTCAGGACCGGGTCGGGCTCCAGTCGCGCCAGCGCCTCGACCAGTGGCAGCTCCATGGGAATTCGCCGTCCTCGCGCAGCCGCCACCGGAATCTGCCCGCGCAGCTGAGCACGCATCCAGGGCTTGAGCAGCCAAACGCGTGAGGCTCGCTCCGCCGCCTCCTCATAGCGGCCAGCCTGAAACGACTCCGCTTCCGCCCGCAGCATGTGGTGGTCCTGAACCACGACCGCCACGCCGGCCACCCCCATCAACCCGCCCAGGAAGAGCAGAATCCGACGAAGGGCGCCCGATGGTTCCCGGTCGACCGGTGCCGCGCGCCCCGGCTCAGTCGAGGTAGAAGGTCGTAACGACCTTGTGGTTTTCCTGCGCGTAGCGAACAGCCTCTTGAAGCGTGTGGCTCGTGTGATACAGGAAGCAGATCAGCTGCTGGCAGTTCTCGATGATTTCCTGGTTGCACATCGCCGACGCCTGCGAGAGGGTCAGCAAGCGCCGTTCGGGATGCTCCCGGATGGTGGGCAAGGAGGCGAGCAACTCCTGGCTCTCCGAGGTCTGCTGCGAGATGGTTTGCGGCAAGATCACCAGCAGGTTGCCAGGATTGGCCCGACTGGCCCCCTTGACCACCGCGGCGTTGGTTCCTCCGGCGCCCGAGGTGATGATCTGATTGCCCGTCAACACCAAGGCATAGGCCAGCATTTCGATCAGTTGCTGATGGGTCAGCGACAGATGACGACTGCCCAGAATGGCGACCTTCTTCGAGCCAGTGGCCTGGATCGTCTGCAGCTCCTGCATGAAGGCGTCAACCGAGAGCGGCAGATTGGAAACGCTGGAGACATCCATGGCGGGTCGAGGTTCCTTCGTGACAGGAGAGGGCGACGACTGGTGGGCTCCCCGCGCGTCTCGAGCACACGCGCGGCCTGCGCTCGGCAACTGGGCCGCTTCGCGCTGTCAGGGCGGCATTGGTCAGAGGACATGATAGCACGCGGTCGCCTGAAATTCCAGTGACAACCTGCACAGCGCCCGGATTACAGCCGCTGGACGGACGATCCCGGGCTCGCTTAAGATGATCGCCACGCCCCCCGCCTCGTCGGGCGATGCGCGGAGGCTGACACCGACATTTGCACTTGCGCCCCCTCGCCATCAGGAGGGGCCGCGAGGGGAGAACCGGCGTGACCAACCCCCTGCTCGAAGGCCTCAATGCGCCGCAAGCCCGCGCGGTGTCGCACGTGGCCGGACCGTTGCTGGTGCTGGCCGGCGCCGGGGCGGGAAAAACCAAGGTGATCACCCACCGGATCGCCTACCTGCTGTCGCACGGTTATGCCCAGCCGGACGAGATCCTGGCGGTGACCTTCACCAACAAGGCCGCCAACGAATTGCGCGAGCGCCTGGGTTTGCTGCTCGGCCACCAGTTGCCGACCGGTCCCCTGTTCGCGCATCAGCCCTGGATGGTGCGAGGCATGTGGGTCGGCACCTTTCACAGCGTGTGCGGCAAGATCCTGCGCCTCGACCTCGATCGCCTGCCCGGAAGCCCTTATGGAACGAACTTCGTGATCTTCGACGAGTCGGACCAGACAGCCTGCATCAAGGGCGCCCTGGCGCACCTTGGCCTGGACGAGAAAGACTATCCCCCTCGCGCCCTGGCCCAGCAGATCTCGTCGGCCAAGAGCCGCGGGGAATCTCCCGAACTGGCCCACGAGCGGGCCCGCCACTACAAAGCGCAACGCATCGCGGCCGTTTACGAGATCTATCAACGGGAACTGGCCCGCCAGAATGCGCTGGATTTCGATGACCTGCTGTTGCTGACGGTGCAGCTGTTCCAGGCCTGTCCGGAGGTGCTTGCGCGCTACCAGCAACGCTTTCGTTACATTCTGGTAGATGAGTATCAGGACACCAACCAGGTCCAGTATCAATTGATCCGGATGCTGTCAGGCGCCCACCGGAACCTCTGCGTGGTGGGGGATGTCGACCAGAGCATCTACTCTTTCCGCCACGCCGACTTCCGCATCATCCTCCAGTTTCAGCAGGACTGGCCGGAAGCGACCCTGGTCAAACTGGAGGAGAACTACCGTTCCACCGGCACGATCCTGCAAGCCGCCAACCAGCTGATTGCCAACAACACGCAACGCTTCGAGAAGAATCTCTGGACCCAGAACCCTCCGGGCGAACCGATCACCGTGTATGAAGCGCTCGACGAACGAGACGAGGCGGAATACGTGTTGATGCAGATTCGCAAACACCGTGCCGCTCGCCCGCTGAGCGACTTTGCGGTGTTGTATCGAACCAACGCCCAATCCCGGGCGCTGGAAGAGCTGTTCATGCGCTGGGGCACCCCCTATCGCCTGATTGGCGGCGTTCGCTTTTACGAGCGCAAAGAGATCAAGGATCTGCTCGGCTACCTGCGCTTGATTCACAACCCCGCCGACGAAACGGCCTTTGTGCGCGTCGTGAACACTCCGCGCCGTGGCCTGGGCAAGACCAGCATCGACCGGGTCGTCGAGGCCGCTCGGCAGCGCGAGCTGCCGGTATTGAGCCTGCTCTGCCAGCCCGCCCCGATCGTCGAGGGCCTGTCGGCGAAAACCGCAAGCAAGGTGGCTCAATTCGCGGCCTGGATCATGGGCCTGCACCGCGAGGCCGGGCAACTCGCCGTGCCCGATCTCGTGAAGCGCGTGGCGGAAGAAAGCGGCTACTCGCGGGCCTTGCTCGAGGAGGGCACGGATGATGCGCTGGCCCGCCTCGACAACGTGGCCGAACTGGTCAACGTGGCCACCGACTTCGTGCAGAACAGCGACGATCGGAGTCTGGGGGCCTTCCTGACCCACCTGATGCTGCTCTCCGATCAAGACACGCGCGGCGAGAATGAGGTCGAGCGCGTGACCCTGATGACGCTGCATGCGGCCAAAGGACTGGAGTTTCCGGTGGTGTTTCTGGTCGGGTTGGAAGAAGGCATCTTCCCGCACCGGCGCTCGCTGGATGATCCGGACCAGCTGGAAGAGGAGCGTCGCCTGGCCTACGTGGGCATCACGCGCGCCAAGACCCTGCTGACCATCTCGCGGGCCCACCAGCGCACGGTCTTCGGCGAGACGGGCCGGGCGATCGCCAGTCGCTTTCTGTCGGAGCTACCGCCGCTACTGCTCAACCACACCGTCTCCCCCTTGCTCAAGATGCAGGCCCGGCTCCAGCAAACCTCGGCGCCGCCCCGCCCAGCCAGCGACCGCCCCCTGCGTTCGGCACCGCGGGCCCCTCGCGAGAGCGAGGTGACGTGGATGCAAGATTGGGACGTGGCTGAACCTGCCAGGCGTCCGTCGGCACGCAGCGGGCCAGGGCCTCAAGTCGGTCGCGTCGAACGTTTCGAGGTCGGTCACCGAGTCCGCCACGATCGGTTCGGCGAGGGCGTGGTCGCGCGCGTGATCGGGGAGGGGGAACAAGCCACGCTGGCCGTTTCATTTCCCGGGTTGGGGCAGAAGATCCTCGACCCTCGTTTCGCCGCGCTCACCCGCCTGGAGTAACCAGCGATGTCGTTCGATCCCGAAATTCCTGCCATCAACCAGCTATTCGCCGAGGCGTTGCGGATCGCCACGGCCCGGCGCATCGGCTTCGCACAAGCCCTCAAGCTGGATGGCCGCCTGTTTCAGGCCGCCAATGGCCAGCCTGCCAGCCAGCTGAATCAGCAGGCCTTCCTGCGCCTGATCCAGGCGATCGCCGCCGACGGCATCCTCACCGACGGTGAAACGCGGCAGATCGCGGACTTCCTGCAACAGCGGGGCCTCACCCTGCAAGCCCCGCGCCTGGTTCAAGGACAGGTCGACCTGGACGAGATTGATCTGCCTGACGTTTGAGGCGGGCCCGCCCGCGAGTGGGCATTTGTTTCAGTTGTATTAAGTTTTTAAAGGGTCCATTTCGGATCATCAAAGAAATTCCGCATATTGCTTGCTTTTCATTAAAAACCGCAGTCACCTGGGCGGCTCCCCCGAGAAGGAGGGTACACAGCGCCCGACGATTGGATTTTGGAGGAAACACGCGATGACGGATATCACCCCCAAGCTGACGACCACGACTGCCGCGAACACGGCTGCCACTCAGACGGCCAAGCCGGCCGATACTGCCGCCACCGCGAACACGACCGCCACTCAGACGGCCAATACTGCCGCCACCGCGACCACGGCGGCGCCCGCCGGTGACAAGAACGACGTCAAGGCCACCACGGCGACGACGCAAGCCGCTCCGCAAGATAACATCGACGAAGCGGAGCAGCGGGCGCTCGACATCATCCAGGAAGCCTTCAAGAAGGACGGGGCGATCTCCGAAGGTGAGCAGAAAATTATCGACGACGTGAAGGCGAAATTCGCTGAAAGCCCCAAGGCGGGCGCGACCACCACGACGGAAGCCAAGGACCCCGCAGGCGGCGCTGGCTCCACGACGACCACCGGCACCACCACGACGGCCCCGACCACGACCACCGGCTCCACCTCGGAATCGGGTTCCACCACGGGTTCCGGTTCGTCCAGCGATTCCAGCTCGCCCACCGAGTCGACCTCGCCCGCGTCGTCGCCCACCTGGGCGGTGGGGGACAAGGCCGTCCAGGGCAAGACCTTCAGCAGCGTCGGTGACCCTCACGAGACCAGCGGCGACGGCGCCAAGTTCGACAACATGGAAGAAGGCACCTTCATCAAGGCCCGCAGCGCCTCGGGTGACTTCGAGCTGCAGACCACCCAGGGCAAGGACAAGAGCGGCCGTTGGCCCAATGCGACGGTCAACCACGCGGCCGCCGTCAAGTCCGGCAAGGACGTGGTCACCTACGACGGCCTGAGCAAGACGCTGACGGTCAACGGTCAGCCGAAGACGCTGAAGGAAGGCGAATCGCTCGACCTGCCCGATGGCGGCAAGGTCACCGGCAACAAGAACGGGGTCACCATCACCACCAAGGCCGGCGACAAGGTCGAGGTCATCCAGCGCGACAACTACATCGACGTCAAGGGCGAAATCGGCCCGAACCGCAAGGACGGTGAAATCCGCGGCTCGCTCGGCAACTTCGATGCCGACACCGACAAGGCCAACGAGCTGATGGGCCGCACGGGCGACAAGCCGGTCGGCGCCCCGAACGATCCGGCCGCCCTCAAGAAGTTCATCGACGAGTGGCGCGCCAAGCCGGGTGAGAGCCTCTTCAAGGAAGCGCCTGGCGGAGGCGGGGCCAATGGCCCTGACGCCGTGACGGCCGACTTCGAGAAGGAATTCGCCCAGCGCGACGCCAACAAGGACGGCAAGCTGGAAGGCAATGAAATCCCGGCTGACTTCAAGGCCGCCAACCCGAACAAGACCTCGGCCACCAAGGAGGAAGTCATGGCCTTCCGCAAGCAAGCGGAAGAGGCTGCCGTGAACGCCGACAAGGAGGCCTTCAAGAAGCTCGACCTCAATCAGGATTTCAACCTCGACGGCAAGGAGCTGACGGAAGAGCTGAAGAAAATGGATCGCGACAACGACGGCGTCGTGTCGGATATGGAGTTCATCGCCGCCAAGTCAGAAGCGCGTCGCCAGGACCGCTGGAAGGACCTCGGAGGTGCGCCGGCTGACAAGCCTGGCCTCGATCCCGGCAAGCAGACGGCCGACGTCGAAGCCGAATTCAAGGCGCGTGACATCACCGGCAACGGCGCCCTGACGGGCACCGAAATCCCGGAAGACTACAAGAAGGCCTTCCCCAACGCCACGAAAGTCACGCTCGACGAGTACAAGGCCTTCCGTGCCAAGCACGAGACCGACGCCCAGGCGGCCGACAAGGCCGATTTCGCCAAGCGCGACCTCAACAAGGACGGCACCCTCGACGGCAAGGAACTGGAAGGTCTCAATTTGAACGGCATCACCGAACTGAGCGAGGCGAAGTTCCTGGAAGACCAGGCCAAGAAGCGGGCGGAAGCTCGGGCGGCGGAACTGGCTGAATACCTCAAGCAGATCGCCTCGCTGCAGGCAGCTGCGGCACCGGCCGCGCCAGCCGCTCCGGCAGACACCGCTCCGGCAGACACCGCTCCGGCGGCCACCGCTCCGGCGGCCACTGCTCCGGCGGCCACTGCTCCGGCAGCGCAAGCTTAGGATCCGCTCCAAGCCTATCAGGGCCCGTGCCGCGGTTGCGACACGGGCCTTTTATTTCGCCGCTGCCCCTGACAGGAGATGACCGAACCCTCGCTCAACGGGGCCCACGCCCGCGATGCTCAAAGGCCCGTCAGGAAAGCTCCGAGACCAGCGGTTCGGGAGCGGGAAATTCCCCCGTCGGCGTACGCGGCCTCAGGTCCGGCGCATCCAGCTGATTGCTGCGCCTGACGTGGCGATGGAAGAACATGCGCACCCGGTTCAGCAGCGTGTGACTGGTTTCCGGGGTACACGCGATCGGGGGACCGAACCAGAGGTCGACCTGCCCGCCGCGCGGACCCAGCTCGAACGCATCGTCGAGCAGCACCGGAATGACCTGACACTGCTCGAAGGCCTGCACGATCCAGAGCAGACCGCTGCGCACCGGCGCCCCCTCGCCCAGATAGCTGGGTTCCGTGACCTCCGGATACAACGCCAGGGCACGCTGCGCGCGCACCGCTGCGATGGCATCGGCAATCACCACGCCACGCTCCCGACCGGTCAACACGAACGAAGGAGAGTAGGTCAACCGGTTGATCAGCGGCCAGCGCTGGGCCCGCGGCCCCACCACCACCGCCAGGGCCCCGGGCAGGGTGTGCAACAACAGGAACGGGTCCAGATCACCGTGACGATGGCTCACGAGATAGATGGTCGGGACATCCGGCAAGGGTTCCGGCTCGTTGCGACGATGAATCTGGACCCCAGCTGTCGCAAGCAGCGCGGCCGCGACCTCTCGCCCCACCTCGAGCGGGTCGGCCTCCGGGTCGCGCCCCGTCCGCCAGAGCACCAGCGCGCAATTGAGCAGGACCCAGGGACAACGCCAGGCGAAACGCAACCAGAAGCGCTTGCCCAGGCGCATGGGATGCTGCGAACGCTGGCCGAGGCCGGTCTGGGCCAGCAAACGTTTGAACAACCAGGATCCCCCGGTGTGATGGAGTCGAAGCGCATTCAAGGCCATCAGCAAGGCGTGCCGCTCTTGCCCGTGTGCCGAAGCCAGCGCCTGCCACATATCCAGACACCAGCTGACCTCCACGCGATAGTCGTATAGCCAGAAGTAATAGGCCAGCTCAACGTCGAAAGACGCCTCCTGCAAGCGATGGGGCCAGGCCAGGCGTGCCTGCTGCAGCCAGTTATGCCAGCGCATCCGTTCGGAAGCCAGCGTATCCAGGGCGGGCTGAGCCGAGGCGGTGTCCTCGCCGGCGGACTCTTCCTCCGTGGCGGACGACCGCAGCAGCGCTCGCCAGACCGGCTGATGGGACCAGCTCCAGAGCAGATCTTCCTGCCAGCTGTCCGGATCGCCCAGGTCGATCAACGACTGCAGGGTTTCAGCCCAATTCTGCTTGCCGATCACGCCACCGGGTGAAAGTGACAGGACGACCGGAGCCATCCATGGGCGCGGAAAGGCCTCGGGCCACCAGGGATCGGACAGCCAAACATCCAGTGGCAAGGGCTCCGCCACGGCACCGGCCGTCGCGGTCAGCCCACTGACCCGCACGCCCTCGGGCAAGCTATCAGGCGGTTCATCCCCGGGCAGACAGAACAGGTGCCACTCACAACGGGCTGGCACGCGCTGGAGCCAGCGCGCCAGTTCCAGCGCGATCGCCTCGCGCTGCGGCGGCGCCAGGTTGTACCAGGCAAATCCGACCCGCAGAGGCCGCCCTGAGGCCGGCAGCGTATCCGGCAGCGCCCCCGGCACGATTTCCCCTTGCATGGGCAGGATCGACTCGGGACGCAGGCCGGCCGAGGCCAGCACAGCGGCCTCTCCGGCATGGCGCGCCACCGCGCAGACCGCCGGGGCCCACCGCTGCCCCGCTCGCAAGCCAGACAGAGCCTCAAAGTTGGGCGGCCAAAAACACAGGCGCGGATGGGGCATCGGCAGCGCCTTCACCAGCGAGGCGAGGTTGAGCAGGCACGGCACGGAAAAAACGACGATGGTCGCGAGGGGGCCGCTGGCCGCCTCGCGCGGCAGATCCCGCAGGGCCTCGGCGTAGGAGACTCGCCGCACCTGCGCTTGCCCGACCGCCGTACGCTCGATCTGATGCATCAGCAACGCCACGTCGGGCGTTGCCTCTTCGATGAGCCAGACAAGCGGTTTGGAAGCAGTGAGGGGCATAAACGCTCGCGTCACCCACGCGCCGGGGCGAGCCTCCTATACCCGCCTCACGTTCGGGCCTCCCCGCCAACCGGCGGAACCACCCGAGAATCCCAAGGCGGGCCCCCGGTACCAGCCTCACGCGCCCATCCTGTCCCCGCGGGACGGCTGCCGAGGTCACGCCCCGAGGGGCCCCACACCCACCGACGCCGCGACGCATTGCCCCCAGACAAGCATTCATGGATAATGTGACGTTTCCAGATGCACGAGGCGTGCGTGGGAGTGTGGCTGCATGTTGCAAGTCGTCGTCGTCGGGGGAGGACCCGCAGGCCTGATCGCCGCCGAAGTGCTGGCGCGCGCGGGCCTGTCCACCACCCTGATCGAAAGCCATCCGCAGCGCCTGCTGCCGTGTGCGGGGCTGCTGACCCCGGCCGCCCTGGCCGCGCTGGAAGCCCCTGATCTGCTGACCACGCATCGCATCCACGAACTGGCCGTCTATTCTCCGACCCAGCGGGTGGCCTACGTCTCCTTCGGGGGCCCGGAACGCTACGCCACCGAGATCCGACGCGAGCTGCTGCACGCCTACCTGCGGCGTCGGGCCGAGGAAGCCGGGGTGGTGATCCGCCACGCGCGCTTCCGTCGCTTCCTGCACGGCGACGGCGATTACCCGTTGCTGGAAATCAGTCCACTCGACAGCCACCAGCGAGAACGGCTGGCCGCCGATGTGGTGATCGCCGCGGATGGGATCCACTCCAAGGTGGCCGCCACCCTCGGACTGCCCGCTCTGCAGTTGGGCATCACGTACATGGAGCACCTGACCGTCCCGGGCGCGGCCGGCCGGACCCCGGAATCGGTTCAGATTCACTTCGGCCGGAAGATCGCGCCGGAGCGTTTCGGCTGGGTCATCCCGGCGGAGGACCGCTGGACCGTGGGCATCAACGCGCCGTTGCGCTACGGTCGCCGCGTGCGCGACCTGCAGGCCAGGCTGCGTCACCGTCTGGGCCACCACCTCGACGGGGCCGAAGTGCTCGGGCGCGCCGCCTTCTTCTTTCCTTGGGTACATCAGCCGCGCTTCGTGCATGACCGCGTGGTCTTCATCGGGGACGCCGCCGGCCTGGGCACCGGTCTGACCATGGATGGCCTTTACTACGCCGCCGTCACGGCTCGTCTGGCGGCCGAGGTGATCGTGGAGCACCAGCATATGCCCACGCCGGACCGCCTGCGCGACTACCAGCAGCGCTTCGAGGCACGACACGGCGACTTTCTGACCGCCTTGGAGGCTTTCGAGCGGCAGTTTTTCACCCATGACAAGCACCGCGAATCCTTGCTCGATCTGGCCTGGGAGCGCGATCTGCACCGAGTGGCCATGGATGCCTACTTCGACAAGCGAGCCCCACGTCTCTCGTGGCCACAGCAGCTCCGTTTCAAGGCCCGCTACACCGCCAGCCTGCTCAAACAGACGCTCGCCACCCAGAAACGGGAGCACGACGCGATCGCCCGCGTCATGCCGCTGGCAGGCAATTACCTCGATCTGGCGCTCTCGAACCGCGGCACGGGCCCCTTGCCCAATCCTGCGGCTGCGGAGGCCGCGCCGACGGTCAAGCTGAAAAAACGCTCCAACCGCCCGCCCGCCGAGGCCCGAGAAACCCCGCCGTCCTGAGGCGGCGCGGCGATCGTCCACGGCCTCGCGTGCCGGCGCGCAGGGGCGCTCCGTGACGGCGATCGCGGATAAAGGGCGCATCCTCACGGGTAAGCTGATCATAGCGTCTCCACCTCACCCGATCGGCTGTCAGCATGAGCTCCAACTTTCATTACGGCGTGCTCGCGGGCTTCCGGGCCATCGACGCGATGCAGCAAAACCTGGTGCAGAATATGCAAGGGTTGCTGCTGCCGGGCTACAACCGACGCCGCCTTCACATCGGCTCGACCGGGGGCACCACCCGCGGCGCTGCCGCTGAAGCCACGCAGCAAGCGGGCTCTCAAGGCGCCTTCAGTCGCGGGGGAGACACCCTGGCGCTCCAAGGCACCTCGTTGAACTTTGAACAGGGAACCATTGACCCGGCCGACAACCCAGCCTCGCTGGCCATCTTGGGGCCTGGATTCTTCATGGTTGCTGAGAACGACCGCCCCGGTGCACGCGTTCATCTCACCCGCAACGGCTCGTTTCGCTATGATGGGCAGGGACGCCTGGTCAACGGGGACGGCCTGTTTGTGATCGGGGGATCAGGCCGGGTAGCGCTGGACGCGAATGGACGCACCATCGGTCCCCCCCCCTTGATCCGAAACCCGGGCAATGGATCTGTGGACCTGACCACGGTCTCCCTGGCCACCGTTCCGGACGCTAGCCAACTCGGCAACAGCGGCTTCGGCACGACCACCTACGCCGTCACGCCCCTCTCCGGGCCCATCAGCGCCTTCCCTAACGGGCGACAACCGAATGTGGGTTTCGTTCAGCCCCGCTCGATCGAAACGCCCAATCGGGTGGGTTGGCTGACCATTCACCAGGCAGAGTCCTTCACCGCGACCCAAACCTACAAGATCTTCAAGGATATGCTGACCGAGTTCAACAAAACGGTGGACGATACCGTCAACTTGATCCGGTAACCGCCCATGCGTCGCTGTATTGTGACCTTGGGGTTCGTCTCCTTGCTGCTGGGGGTGGCGGCGTGTGCGGAGGAAAGCCCCACGGGGACTGGCGTCAGCACCGCAAACGCCTCAGAGGCACCGCAACTGGCTGGCATCGACCTGGTCAACCAAGGCGATCGCTTCGTGCTGCTGACCGCTCGTGCCACCGACCCCCGCAACCGTGCGCTCAGCTTCCGCTGGCAGGTCAACGGCGGTGATTTGAGCCAGACCACCGGCCGGTCCGTTTCCTGGCGTGTGCCGGCTGCGGCGGGCACCTACACGGCCCTGGTGGAGGTGGATAACGGGACCGGCAACAAGGTCGCGGGCAACCAGTCGTTCACGGTCAATCCGCAGGGGCAGGTTGCCAACCAGGGGGGCATCTCGCTTCAGCCCGTCTCCCTGTCAGTTCGCAACGCCCAGGCAGCTGGCGCCTTTGCGTTGCCGTCTCCGCTCAACGTGGCCCCCAATCCTCCCATCGTGCCCCTTAACCCGAACGCGGTTCCGGCCTCTCCCTCTCCAACGGCCGCACCGTTTCAGCAACCTGTGTCCACCCCCGTGCCAGCCCCCGCCATCCTGGTCCCCCCCTTGCAACCCATCGCGGCCCCCACCCTGACGCCGCCGCCTCAGATCTTGCCCCCCTCACCCCGTCCAGTCGCGTCGCCGCCGCCCCCTCAACCGGACGTCCCGGTGCCGCCTGCGGAAAATTGGTTTCTTTACGCACCGAGCAAGATTCCCGTACGGCCCAACTGGTATTGCCTCCACCTCCCCAAGAACGAGCGTGGTTGGTTCGGTGGCGGCACCGGCAGCGTGCTGTTCTACGACGCCACCAAGGGCACAGAAAAAGATCCCCCCACGCTGGAACTGCGCAACACCGGCATCGGAACGGCGGACGTCCTGCAGATTCACTTTGTCAGCGACAGCGTGGGCTTTGTCGCGTGCGGCGACGGAAGTGTCCTCCGGACCAAGGACGAAGGACGAACCTGGGAACAGATCGGCCCGCGGGAAATCCCTGGCAAAATCACCGCCATGGTCGTGACGAACGAGCAGAAGATCACCTTTTGTGATTTCCTGGGGAACTGCTTCCGGACCGAGTCAGCCAACCTGACGGACGCCTCGGGCGTGCGGAACTCGTGGGTCAAGCAGCCAACCTTCCCGGCCGACCGTCCGTTTGATTGGCCGAAAAAGATCGCAGCCGGCACGGGGCTGACGGGCGACAGCACGGTGTTCTACTTCGTCGGCGACGGCATCTTCAAACTGGACGTGGACCACCCCACACCGGCCTTGCGCTGGCGCCGGGTGCAAACCTTGACGGTCGGTGGACCGGCCGTCGAAACCGAACCGGTGCTCAAAGGGGATGTGGGCGACGGGGAAGCCTCCGCCATCAGCCACGTCGATGCCAATGGGCTGTGGATCGGGACCACGGGCGGGACGCTCTACCGTTCCAGCAATGCCCAGAGCGACACCCCCACCTTCACGCGCAGCAAGGCCTACTTGTATCGCAACCGCGAGGCGAACGGAAACGGAGCCTATTTCGAGGTGTCCAGCATCAGCGACATCTCGGCCGTCGACACCAACAATGTCTTCCTGTCCTCGCGACGGGTGTACGACACCAAGGATGGAGGCCAGACGTGGCGCCGCGACGACCTCTCACCCCAGACGATCTCGGCCTTTCAGATCAATTATGACCTCACTGCCACGCCGCCCCGCTTTCGCGGCTTCGGCGTCGGTGCGAATGGCGACATCTGGCAATACAGGTAAGCCGCCCTCACGTCCGCCGGGCCACGGCGGGCATGCTGAGAAGCCGGCATTAAATGTCAGTTAATTCTCCCTCATCAGCGCAAGTTCACCGCTGGCGAATGGAATAATTTGATCAGAGGCTCTAAGCGGCCATCTCGCGATCCAGAAGGAGGTTCGCCATGAGTACCATCAAGCCCAACGCCATGATCGATCAACTCACGCAGAACGCGCAGCGACTGGACAAATCCGCGGTCGACGCGAGCTACGTCGGGGGGGTTCATATCGCCGGATTCGGCATTCCCAATCAGTTCTTGGGGCTGGATCTGCGCACGCAGGGTCAGAAACAAGCGCAAGAAGAACCGGGTCGCTATCGCGAGGCGATGGCAGCGTTTTTGCGCGCCCTGAAAGAAGCGAAAGATGCCATTCATGCGGTGGGGCTCTCGGGCCGGTAGGCACCGTTCTCCCAGGCCGGTCAGTTGGAGGGAATTTTCATGACGGACTTTACCGCCTCGAGCGGGGTCAACCACGGGACCATTTCCAAGTTTCGCCTGTTCCAGCAGTCGACTCAATCAAACCGAACAACCAGTCCCTCCATTGCGGGTGACCAGCTATCGATTGCCTCTCCCATCGGGGGAACGGGCGTCGACCCCAGGTTGTTACAACAGACCGATCAGATGATGCAGTCGCCCAACGTGAGCGATCGGTATCGCGCCATCGTGAGCTTGACCAAGATGCCGCCCCAGGACGCCATTCCGCGCCTACAGGCCATGGTAGCCGCCCCCGGGCAAGATCCCCAGGTGATCCAACTGGCCAACGAAGCCATGCGCGTGATGGGCCAGATGGCGCAACAACCGGTATCCCCTCAGGCCGCACCCGGCTACGCCCAGCAGGCTTTCCCTCAAGCTGCGGTCATGCCGCCACAGCAGGCCATGCCGGCACCGACCTACAACCCGGGCATCGCGCCCCCCAACCCGGCCGACGCCCCGTTCCTGATGGAGCGGGCCCAAGCGGAACTCGGCAATGGAGGACAGGCCTCCGTCAACGCCATTCGCCAGCTGATGGCGCTGTCGCAGAGCAACCCACAATACAAGGAACCCGTCTACAACCTCCTGCTCAATCACGCCTATCACCAACGGGATGCCAGCGTGAAGGAGGCGCTAGTTGCGCTGGCCTCTTTCCAGAATCCCCAACTGTTGCCTTACCTGGAAATGATTCAGCGGTCGCCGGGCTACCCCTTGGAAGTGAATCAGACGGCGGTCAACCTGATTGTGCAGATGAACAACCAGCGCAACCAGGCGGGTGTTGCAGCCGCTGGTCCTGCGGTCACGCCCGATTACCTCCGCTCCTTGGAGTTCGAGCTCAATCGCGACACCCGATCGGGCGTGGCGGCTCTGAACCAGATTCGCGCCGCTCTCGGGCCGGACCCTCGTGCCAACAGCCCGCTCAGACAAGAAGTGGTGCGAATTCTGGTGACCCACATCGCGACCCAAACCAGCTCCGAGACCATCGTGGGAGCTTGCCAGCTGCTCGGCCAGATGGGCGCACGAGAGATGGATACCCTCCGCCACCTGCTTGCGGTCTCTCAGAACCCTGGCCGCACCATCCAGGCGCAGGAGTCCGCCAAGGCGGCCATTCAGCAGATCCTGGCTTCGCCTCCACGCCCCTGATCACCCGGGCCCATCTCCAGATCATTCGCTAAGTTTTAAAAGTCCATTAAGTCAAACAGGTTTCAGACCCCCCAGCGGTATATAACGATTGTGTAGCGCGGCTGAGCGCCCACCAAGCGCTCCAGTGTCAAGGTCTCAACAAGGAGGATAGTCGATATGGGAACCCCTCTTAGCACCAGCAGCAACCAGCAAGATTTCCTGGCATCGGCCCAGAACCTCGCCAAGGTGCAAGGCGAAATCAACACCGAAATGCAGAATATCGGTAACCAGATTTCAAAGGGCACGGACCAAGCCACCCTGATGAAACTCCAGGTGCAATTGGAAGACCTCAAGCGCCGGGCAGATTCCCTGAAGGAACTTCGGGAACAGCTGCGTGAAGCGCAAAAGGCTGCCAACACCGTCCGGTAAGCAGCTCAACTGAATGTGAAGTCCGGGGGCTAGCGCCAGCTGGCCCCCGCTTTACTTGCCCTCCGCCGATCCGGAAACGGCCCAGCATCCCGGTTTCGCGATAGTTCGAATTGGCCGTCGGGTATATGGGGGCAAGGACGAAAGGAGTCTGGTTTTGAGCGTATATGCTGCTGTCGCCGCGGGACTGAGAACGAGCCAATCCTTTCAGCAGAATGCGAGCCGCAAGGCTCTGGATACCGTGGAAAAGGCGACCAACGGCTCGACCACGTCCCCTGAGTTGTTACAGATGCAAGTCACGATGGGACAGGCACAGATCGACCTGCAATTTGCCGTCGACCTCGTCAACATCATGATATCCAACATCCAGCAATTGCAGCCCTGAGGATAATGGCCCACGTGAGGAGGGGTATCCATGGAGGATCACTCGGCACGCCTCAAGCAAGTTGAGGCTGAACTCGAAAGAACCAAGCAACAGCTCCTCACCACGGCCAAGGCGATTCGTACGACCCTCGCGCAATGTAAGGCGGTATACGACCACATCAAGCTCGAGCGCGAACGCCTGCTGAATGAACCCGCCTCCGAAACGCGAGATGCGAAGCTGCTCTCCGTCGAATTGCGGTTTCGCGGGGCGGAAACCAACCTGCAGATGGCCGAGGCCATCAATGCCCTCGACCTCCAGAAGCCGATTCCTGCGACCATCAAACAGCAGATCGGTGAACTGGCCCTGTACACCCAGTTCATTTGCATCGAGGCCAATCTTGCGCGCTACAAACCGGTGCGTCGCGCCTTGGGCGTGGCCTTGGGTCTCATCCAGGCCCCAGCCTCCGCCCCTGAGGGCCGCGGGCCTGCGCGAACGGGAGCCCTGCAAGCAGGGGCGAAGCCGCCCGGTCCGCAGGGGAAAACCGGTTCTCTCTCTGCGCCGAGACCCACGCCGGCCCTTCCCGCTCGTCCCGGGCTCCCCCCTCGCCCGGGTGTCGCCCCGCGTTCTCCGGGGCCCGGGGCGCCCCCGCCACCTGGTCTGTCACGCCGCCCATCAGGCCCCCAGCCAGGCCATACCGACCTCGGAGAGGACAGGCTGGCAGGGAACCTCAACGCCTACGTGACGACCGACGAGGGGCGTCAGAAGCTCCGGGTGCTGTACGACCGGGTAGCGGATGTGGAGCTGGCAGTCGACGCGCTTCGGGGAGACTCGCCGGGCGAACTGGCGCGGGGAATGGAAGAGTCGACGGGTGGCCTGCGCCAGCTGGCGGGCAAGGTCTATCTGGTCCGTCGCGCCTTGGCGGCGCTTGACGATAATCAACCTCTGGCCGATACGCTGGCCTTCGAAAACAGCGAGATCGATCCCCAAATTCGCCAGATCCTGGTTTCCCTCTCGCCAGATGACCCTGATCTTGGCGCGCCAGGCGCCGCGAAATCAGCCTCTCCGGGCTCGAACACCCTGGGAGAGCGCCTGCGCTCCATCTTCAAGAACTGAGAGGATCTGGAGATGCCAAGGAAGTTGACACCGGAGGAACTGGCCTCTTGGCAAGACTTGGCTCGCAGTTATCACAAGGCCCAGATGCAACTGGCCAAGCAGCGCGATGACTATCAAACGCTGTTGGCGGGGACGGAGGCAGCCCTCTCCGAGCGCAACCTGACGCCTCAATCGGCCACCATCCTGCGCCTCCAGCGTCGGCTGCTGATGGTTGCCTTGGAGAACCTGGCGGCCTTTCCTCTCGATTCCAATCTTTACGAACCCCCGGTTGCCACCAAAACCGCTCAGTACGAGGCCAATGACCTCGAAATCAAACTTCGTACGATCGAGCTCGATATGCATACCTTCAGGGCACTGCGTGCTTGGGTGAAAGCGGGCCTGGAGGGCAAGCAAAGCCGTGCACCAGCATCCTGGTCTGCCCAGCAGCAAGTCTGGCTGGCAGACCCTCAAAGACGTTCAGCCTGGGAGCGATTTGTGACGGACGTGGGAACACTCGAGGAAGAACTGCGGCAGTCTGAGACCCGCTTGACGGAGCTGTCGAACACCCAAGATGGAGCCACTCGCTTGACCCTCCTCAAGGCCCTCAAGGTGCCGCATCTCTCGGGTCTGGCCTATCGGGTCCACACCGCCCTGAAACTCATTCCAGAGGGCGTGGAGGCCCTCAGTTTGGCGAAACAGTCCCTGTTTCCCGGCCAAGCTCACACGCCGACCCAGCGCCTCGAATCCGAGCGGTCCCGCAGCGGATTCAATTCAACAGGCTGACGCTTGCCGCGCCCCCGGGGGGCGCACAAACTCAGCTCCTCGGCTCCCAGCAGATCAGACGCCAACCTGGCTCGCACAACTGCATACCGGCCTCGGCCATGACGCGCAACTGGGCGAAATGGGTCTCGCGAGTCCAGGCCGTGACCCCCGGTGCCCGTTCGAGCGCAGCGCGACAAGCCGCCTGCCAGCCCCGATGTCCGAAGCCACGACCGCGACAGGCCGGAACCGTCCAGGCCCCCTCTAGCGACACCCAATCCGTCGTCTGGTGACCCATCTCTACCTGGTAAACCACTTGCCCATCAACCTCCAGCACCCACACTCGCTCCTTCAGGAGAAGGTTGGCGAGGTGCTCCAAGGTTCCATCGGTCCGCATACTGCCAGCAGGCAAGCCGTGTTCCTCTTCCCGCATCGCAGCCCCCCGGTCAAACACCTCGGCCAGTTCACCCGGCTGCGCCGGCCTGAAGGCGGGATCGATGGCACCCGACCGCCCCCCGTCACGCCCCAAGGTCAACACCTGCATGGGCTCATCTCGCGTCACACGCCCCGGCAGTTGCCGCAAGGTGGACAGCGCATAGGCCACAAATGGGGTTTCTCCAAACAGGGCCGGTACCTCGGGCAGTGCGCAATCCAGAAAGCCAAGCACCTGCGGCCAGGCCGCCATGTCGGGCGCAAAAACCTCCACCGCGCCGCGTGCGAGCAAGATGGCCAAGGGTTCCTCCCGTTGATCCTCAAGCACCCAGAACCCCAACGAAGCGGCATCCTGCCCCATTTCCATGGCATCCTGCAATCTGCTCTCGAACAAGAGGCTCAGGCGTGATTGCAGAACCTGCGGGGCGCAGCGAGGCTGACGTTTCAACCAGCGCGCCAGCCGAGGCGCATCACCCGTCTCAACGCTTCGCCAACCCAAGTCTTGCAGCAAGGCCAATCGCGGATCCGGGGGATGGGGCAAGGGTGTTTCCATCAAAGCCTTCCTGCTTCACCTTCCGCAGAAGCTGTTTCCGCCGGCTGCGGTTCCTCCCCTCCGATGCACCACGCCGTGAAATCGCGGGCTACGAGCATCGACTCGAGTTCTGAAGCGTGTTTCAACACGTTGAGCAACGGTCCATGGGAGATTTTTCCGATGGCTTGAACGAGGATCGAGGCATCACTCCAGGCTGCCTCCGGATATCGGCGACGGATCAGGCGAACCAGTACGACCGTGAAGGCGGCCACGTTCAGGGCCATTCGCAGACTGTATCGTTCCAGAAACTGTTTGGAGAAGACGATGCTTCTGCACAGGTAAGTAAGGACGTCCTCCGTTTCGGGGTCATCCGGCGCCAGTTCCAGTGGCCCCTCCCTCAGGTCCATCATGAGCGACGCAATCAGTTCGACCACGCCAAGACGCGTGGAGAGGGCGACTGGATGGGTGGGGTCTGCCACGGACTCCAGTTCCGACCAATCTGCCTGCTTCCCCACATCCAGCGCACTGAGGTAAAGACACGCGAGCCACAGGCGCCGCTCAATCTTCAGATCGCGACGGGCCAACACCTCGAGCACGAATGCCTCTGCCTCGCGATAGGCGTCCCAGTCGTCCTTTCCTCCTTCTTCCAGCCGAAAGGGGGGGCTTAAGGCCTCCGGGAAGAGCGCCATCCGGCCGTGGATGTCATCCACTCGCGAAGCGAGGGGCGGCCCCAGACGCGTTCGTGCGCTCCCACAGATCATGGAAGCCGTGATGGCAGCCCCCTCAGGGGTGAAGGTCCAGCGGACGGGATATTGCGAACAGACGGGAAATGCGGCGCGCCCCAGGTAAGCATGGATACGACAGTGGCGATTCTCATCGAGGAATCGGCAGGTCTCTCCCACGGGCTTGAGTTGGAGGCGACCATCCTCCCGCACGGGCAGCAGCGTACCTTTGAGGGGAGGATGCACGTGCTCCCAGGGAATCGCATCGATCAGGGCCTGGCCCCCTGCCTCGACTTCCACGCCGAACAGGATGTCACAACAAGTCCCCGAGCCGTGACAGCTGAACTGGGCCTCTGGCAGAGCCATCAATGCGGGCGTGGGATGGCCATACAGGCGGTGCCAGGACAGGTCCAACCAGGTGCGCGGAGCACCCAGGCCGCGTGACAAGGCATAAGGGTAATCGGCGATCGCCTGGGCACGACCCGCTTCGAAATTCCAAGTCTGAGGATGATCGGCCAGCGTCAACCACGCCAGCCCCCAGAGTCCCTCGTGAGATTCGAACCCCACTCCAATCGCCAGCGAACGCCCGCTGGTGATTTCCTGGGCGTCGAACCAGGTGACCGCTCGCTCCTCGCCATCCTGGACACCCCCCGCCAGGCGCACCTGCTCAAAAATCGGCGCGAAGCGGCCCTCCCCGGCCAGCTCCCGATCGTCGGCTTGCTGAGCGAGCGCCAGACCGTAGGAATCCGCGTCCATCTCACAGGCCGGAACCACCTTGCCCCCCCAGGAGAGCATGGCGCGCGGGTGATACAACGCCAAGGTCGCCAGGCCGCCGCGGTTGTGATAAGCGAAGCCGAGAAACGCCTGAAAGAGCGTCTCGAAGCGAGCAGCCAGATCGTCGGACAGAAGTGCCAAGGGCCGCCTCATTTTGTTGCAGACGTGGGGGGCGTTTGCCTTGTTCCCTGCTCATTTTGTGGCTAAACCCCGCTGAAATCTGGTCTCAAGGCATCAGCCACGAGACCTCACCAGCCAAGATTGAAGAAAACGTGATGTTTTCGTAAAGACACGTCAGTTTTTGCGCTCCCGCGGGACAATTCGATCATCCCAGGGCCGAATGGTTCGCCGGAGGAAGACGGAATGGCACTCTTACCCCTCAACCCAGCGGCCAAAAATGCCCCATCCGGCGCGATCGAGGTGGACGCCCCCCTGGCGCAAGGCCCGGTTTCGAGGGCAACGAAGCGCTTCACGGACGCCTGGACGGCTCAAGCAAAGCAGAACGTGGCCGAAGAAGCGCCAATCCCGTGGTATTCAGCCACCCTGCGGGCCGTGAGCGAACTGGTGGAAGGCCTGCTGCAGTGTTTTGGTGTTGCGGCCTGCTTGGAACAGATGCGCGAGCACGAGAAGGGACGACGCCGGCGAGACGCCAAAGTGGCCCTGGAGGCGCGCCAAGCGGCTGCGCATCATCAGGCGAATCAACACGCCAAGCTCGTCCAGGAACGCTCGCACGAGGCCCTTCGCGAACGTCGGGCCTGACGCTGTCTCGACATTCTTACTGTTTATTTTGCCTCGAATTAAGAAAGACCCGACGCCAGACGCGCGATAATCTTCGCGAAAGGATCGTCGCCGCATGACCCCGTTGGTCACCACCATCGCCAACCTTTCCAATCAGGGCAGGCTGTCCTGGTTGACTGCGCGCGGCGGCATACCTCAGGCGGTCCCCCCCTTGGCCGTGTCGCTCGTGCCTGCTGGTGCAGCGGTCACCCAATCCCAGAGGGACATGCTTCAGCTTTCGCCAGGCCTGACGGCGTCGCGGCCAAGCGCTGGCTACCCCTCCACCTCGGACTGGCCCTCCCGGGCTTACACCCCACCGCCACCGCCGCCCGCGCCCCTGGCCATCGTGGCGCCTGCCGCGCCGCTGCCACCACCGCCACCGCCGCCGCCACCGATTCGCCCGCTCAACCCAGCGCCGCCGCCCTTGCCTCCGGCGCCGCCCGCGCCGGTCGTGATCCCGCCCTTCAGGCCGGTGGTGCAGCCTGTCAGCCTCATCCCGGCAGCACCACCGGCCCCGGCCCCCGCCCCCCCCAAGGCCGATGCCACAGTGGCCGCGCAGGAGATCCGCATCCGCTTCTGGGACGAGATCGAGGAAGACGGCGATCGCATCCAGATCCTGCTGAATGGCCAGCCGGTTCCAGGCCTGGAAAACGTCCGCCTGACCAATGAAGGCACGATCGCCAAACTGCGCTTGCAACCCGGCAACAACGTGATCACGGTGGTGGCGCTCGACATCGGCAGCAAGGGGGCTTGCACGTCCGGCATCGCGATCCTGGATGGCGTCGTGGTGGCGGGGCGCGCCCAGAGCCGGACGGACGAGATGGAAGTCGGACAGCGCAGCCAGCTCGAAATTGCCTGGAACGGCCGCTGACGCAGTTCCGAGCGTCGGCCTCTGTCTCGTCGCAACGCTGATCGCAAGCAGCGTCGCCGGCCCTGACGACCCTCGGCTGGGCCATTCACGGAGCTTCCACGCCTCCGAATCATCCACGGCGAGCGCCGTCGGTGGGCGGCAGGCCTGATTTTTGATTTTTTAACCTAAATTCTGTCTGTTTTTAAGTCGGTTTTGCCCGCGAGCGGCGATAACTTCTGCAGGTGTCAATGGAGTGTTCTGTGTGAATGAGGTTCTCCGCATGTTGAGCAAACAGTCGCTTGCAGCCCTTCTGGTCAGCGCCGTGATCGCGGGGTGCGGCGGCGGAGCAGCCAATCAGGCGGCCCTGCCAGGCGATGGCACCTACGATGACACCATCCTGCCGGCGAATGACGGCACTCAGGACTTCGCGCCCGGTTCCGCGCTCAACCCGAGTCCCAGCGACCCGATCGGGCTGCCGAGCACGCCCCCCGTGGCCAGCGGCGCCATCCCGGGTACCGGCACCATGACCCCGCAACCGAACGCCCAAGGCTTCACCCTGCGCGGGCTGGTGAGTGATCTGGAAGGACGCCCCCTCGCCAAGGCCAAGGTCTCGATCGGCCCTCAGACGACGCTCACCAATGCTGAAGGCACGTTTGAGTTCACGGGCATCATGGATTCGCAGATCTGGGTTGACGTCACGGCGGACGGCTTCAAGGCCATCTCGCGCCACAACGTGGTGTTCTCCAGCGAGAAGCCACTGGCCGACAAGGAATTCAAGCTCAGCCGGGAGACGGCTGGCGGCACTGGCGAGAGCGGCAGCGGCCCGCGGCTGCGCCACGAGGGGACCTTCGGGGGCCCGGCCTTCAAGTCGGTGGCATCCCTGACGGTCTACGGCAATCGCGTCTATGTGCTGGGCGTGATCGACAAGAAATTCTGGTTCGACCGCGCGGCCGTGGTGGTGTACAACGCCGCCACCGGGGACGAGCTGAGTCGGATCGGCGATTCGGTCTTCAGCAAAATGCCGAAAGCAGCCTCCAGCCTGGCGATCGAAGCGGGGCAGGTGGTCGTGGCCGATGGCACGAACCGCTACACCTTCAATGAAAACGGGACCTTCGTGAAAAAGGCGCCCGGCAGTTCCTTCGCGCTCCCTGAACGTATCAAGGACGAAAGCCGGGACCTGCGCTACACGATTAGCGCGGCCAACAAGGTCAAGCTGGAAGGCGACGGTCTGGACGTCAACCTGGAACTCGAGAACGTCAACCAGGCCAGGGCGATCGCCCTGGGGAATCAGGGCAACCTGCTGGTGCTGGATGGCAGCAGCCGGACGGTCCACCAGTTCAGCCTGACGACCTCGGGCAAGTAGCCCCACGGCCTGACCTATCCCGCCCGTCGAAGGACGAGCGTCACCATCGCACCAAGCGGGCGCCTCAAGTTGCGCCCGCGTGATGCCGAAAATTGCCCCAGGCGAGGGTGCGCCGGCAAGGAGGCCGGTGCCCGCCGTTGTCCGGAGGGCCGGCCCTTGATCCGCTTCGGGTTCTATTTTTTGCGCGACAAGCTGATCGTATTCGACCTGTCGATCGACGTGTTCGGCGATCGCCCGATCTTCGTGGCGGCCCTATCGGAAAACCCGGCCATCCAGTTCCGCGCCATGCGGGCCGAAACGGCCATCGAACGTCTGAAGAACCACCTCGATCAACACGGCTGGGACACCCTGCCGGCAGCAGCACCGCGGCTGGCCAGCTGAGCGGAGACTCGGGGCTGTCCGCTTCGCCGGGCACTCCGGGTCCGGACCCAGCAAGGGCGAGAAGCCCCTGCTGCTCCGCCGGCGAGAGCGGTCGCCGGAGGGTGACGCGCGGACGCGCGCTGACCCTTGCCGGTAACCGGAACCTGCTGCTACAATCGTGACTCAGCTGAGGCCAGATAGCTCAGTTGGTAGAGCATGCGACTGAAAATTGCAGTGTCGGCAGTTCGATTCTGCCTCTGGCCACTCTCTCCAAACGCCCTTCCCTGACGGGTTGGGCGTTTGATGCGTTAAGGGCGTGCAGAACGGGCCCCTTGCCGATCTCTCAAGGCAGGTCCCCAGCCCGCAAAGGCTCGCCCCCGCGGTGGCGGGAGCGAGCCTGGCATGCGTTCAGGAAACGCGGACGATCAGCCTTGCGTAGCGGTGGACTCAGCCGGCGCGGCGGGCGGCATCCGGCGACCGTCGTGGTGAGGTCCCCTGGCACCACCCTTGCCATGCGCCTTCATCCCGGCAGGGCCCATCACGTCAGGACCGCCGGGCATCTTCATGCCATGCGGTTTCGGACCACCCGGACCCCTCATACCAGGCATCTTCGGGCCGCCAGGGCCCATCGCGGGGGCGGCGAACAGCTGTCCCCGCTGCTCGGCCGACAGGCTGGTGGCCAGCTTGACCAATGCGTCCACCGGGAAGGCGGGAGGCGTCCGGGGTGCTGGACGAGCGGCCGCGAGCCCGCTGGCGTCGCCGGTCTTCCAGAAGGTGATCAGGGCGGCACGATGCGCCTCGTGGTCGGCCTTCCGCTTGTCGAAGTCAGGCGCCGGGTGCGCGGCGGCTTTGGCCGTCTCGAACGCTAGCAGGGCCGCCTTTTGCTCGGCGTTCAGGTTGAGTGTCTGCGCCAGCGCATCCACCCGCTGAGCCGGGTCTGGGCGCTCGGGCGCCTTCCCCTGCGGGGGGGCGGGGCGATCGCCTTGAGGCGGCGCCGCTTCAAGCCGGGCCACCAGGGTGTTGATCTGCTCAGCCGTCAGCACCGCTCGCACAGCCGTCAAGGTCTTCTCGTGCTGGTCTGCGTGGTCGGGCGGGGCCGGGGGCGCCTGGTTCAGGGCTGCCTTGAGGGCCTCGACATCCAAGGTCTGCGCGGTCAGCAGGGCCTGCACTTGCTGGCCCGGATGTTCCGGCCGCTTGGCAGGATCGGGGGTGGGATGGGCGGCCCGCTCGCTCTCGGCGATCGCCTTCAACTGCGCTTGCTGGGATTCCGTCAGGTTCATCGCTTCGAACCCGGGGAAGAAGCCCTTCGGCCCGTGTTCACCGCCGCGTGGGCCCTCAGGACCGTGACCTTCCCGCGCGAAACCGTCCCGTCCTCCAGGACCCTTGGCCCCACGCGGTCCAGCGCCGCGCATCCCGTTCTTCGCGGCCTCGCCCGGGGCGCCCTTGAGCATCCGATCACCAGCAAATTCCTGACCGACCACCTGGGCCGCGTCCGTGGAGACAGTGGCCCGGCGCACCTGGAGCACCGCATCCAGGCCCAGCGTCGAGGCATCGAACAGGGCCGTGCTGCCACAACCGGGCAACACGCTGAGGGTAAGGGCCAAACCGATGGCCTTGCACAAGCGGGTCGTCATGAAGGTGCTCCTCGTCTCGGTCGCGCGGGTGAACCGTCGCTGGGGGTAGCCGCCTCGGGCAGAACCTTTCCTGCGGCGACCCTCTCATCTTATATCCCACCAACGAGCGCCAAGATGCGCCAGTTCTCGCAATGCGCCGTAGGCATTTTCGCGTAGTGGAGGACCTGCGCGTCCGAAGCAAGGGCCAGAAATCAGTCGGTCACCAGCGACACCAGCCTGGCCAGCCCATAAGCCCCCAGAGCGGCACCGGCCAGACCTGCCCCCGCCACCACGGCCCCACTGGTGGCGCCCAGCGTCAGGGCGCCGATGGCCAGCGCCCCGCCGCCCGCCATGGAACCAAAACTCGCGGCCAAGGTGTGACGCCCGATCACCGTTTCTCGCAGCGCGGGCCCGGCCATCACGAGGGCCGCCGCGCCAGCGACCGTGCCGGCCACCACGGCGAGTCCGGGGTGAACGCGCAACAGCACCGAGGCCGAGGTGCCCGCGACGGTGCCGACCACGCTTCCCAGCGCCGCATCCGAGAGGGCCAGGTGGTCGCCGCTCGCCGGCGTGCCGCCGCCGCCCGGCGACGAGGCGGCCCAGGCCTGCTGAGGCGCCGGACGCTGAATCGGGCTGGCGGGAGAAATCGACGGGACGGGCATGGGGCTGGCTCCTCTCAACACGCAACCCCGCGGCGGGGTCCTGGATCGGGTTGTGGGGCCCCGTGCCAACACCGGCCCAACAGAAAGTGGTTGAATTGCCAAAACCTGGCTTAAGGCCGCCCCGCCGGGCACGGATGAGCAGGCGCGTTCACCGCGAGATTCGCTCGTCTGAGCGGCCGGCGGTGCTGCCGGGGAGCCGGACGATCGCCCTCAAGATTTCCTGACACGATTTTGCTTGCTTTTAACCCTCACACGCCGCGTTGTTGGAGCCACCCGGGAAGATAGTTCTGTAGGGAGCCCCTTGCGCTCTCCGTTCAACGGGGAACCTTCACCCATGACCCAAGCGAGCCGTCTCTGTCTGGCCCTGCTGTTGCCGCTCACCGCCAGCGCCTGTCACGGGCCGGCGCTGACGCCGACGCGCCCGCCAGCGTCGCGGCCCCCCCAGCCTGCGACGAACGGGACGCCGCTCGCGGGCGGAGCCGTCAAGCCCGTCGCGGCCAGCCAGGCCCCTGCTCAGACGCCGAGCACGGCGGCGGCCTTGCTGGCTCCGCTGCCGGGGGCCAGCACGCGCCTGGCCGGCTCGGTGGTGCTGGACGCCAGCTACATGGCCGCGACCGAGGCCGGCACGGCGATCGCCCTCGGGGCTCGTTCGGTCCTCGCCGCCGGCCGCGACCTGGCGATCGTGGACAGCAACGGCGTGGTCAGCAAAACCCGCTTCACCCAGGCCGATGGCAGCACCGTGGTCAGCAAGACCCGCCTGCTGAACCCGGACGGCACCCCCGTGGTCAGCAAGACGCGAATTCTCGGCCCGAATGGCGAGGAGATTCGCGCCGAGGCCCACCTGCTGGACCAGGCCGGGCAACCGATCGCGCTGGCGCAAGGCAACCTGATCGGCGACCAGGGCGGGGCCCTGATCGGCGACCAGGGTGGATCGTTGATCAGCAATGGCGGCGCCGGGTTGATCAGCAACGGGGGCGCGGGCCTGATCAGCAACGCGGGGGGCGGCCTGACCGGCAAGGTGAAATATCGCCTGGCCGACGCCTCGGAAGGGGGCGTCCAGGTGCTCAGCGGCGAGCGGGGACCTGGCTTCGGCACCTTGCTGCCGGCCGCGGGCATGCGCGTCGCCGTGCGCTCGCTGCGGACGGGCCAGCTATTGCCCATCGGGCAAGATCCCAGCGGCAAACCAGTCTATTCGATCTACACCAACCTGTCGGGCGGTTACGAGTTCCATCTGCCCCCGGAGGAAGCCGGCAATGTCATGGTGCTGGCCGAAGTGCCCCAGGTGGCGGACGCGCGCACCCGGTATGGCCTGCTGACGCCGGTGCAGGCCCAGGACGCGGCGGTGGTGGACGAGGACACCGCCCTGATGACCCGCTTCGTCCGCGAGGTCTTCGCCGCGCGGCTGGCCGCCGTGCTGACCACACCGCCCGCCCAGATCACCTGCCTGTTCCAGACGGGAGACGGCCTGCCTGCGCCCCTGGTGACGCCCCTGACCCAGATGATCGAGGAGATCCACGGCGCCGGCCAGGCAGCCGGCGTCACGGCAGACCCGGCCCGCGCCACCGCGGTGGCGGTGCTGGCGCATCGGATGGCCGATACGGTCCTGGCGCCGATCGACCTGGCTGGCATCGTGATTCCGACCCCGGCCGTGGAAGGCAAAACCTCCCCCAATACCAGCGGGCGCCCCGCCCTGACGGTCCTGCTCGAGGTCTTGAAAGAAGGACGAACGGCTGCCACCTCCAAACTGGAAGCCCAACCCACCCTGTTCGACGAGCTGCCCTTCTTCCGTGCGGCCAACGCCTGCGAACCGGGTCGATACAGCATCCGCAAGGCAGCCGACGTGGGGGCTTTCCTGCTGGCCGAGTACATCGCCAACAACAGCGACCCCGGGCTGCTGCGCGCCAGCGAGGTGTTTGCCGCCATCGGCATGCCCACCGCAGAATTCGGCCATGCTTATGCCTCCTCCCGTCTGACGCGGGCCATGGACGCGATCTTGATGCGGTTGCTGCTCAGCTATAACGGCAACAAGGAGGCCGTCAGGCAGGTGATCGCTGGCTACGATGCGGCGGCACCCGCCCCCGTCTTCGAACTGCCCCTCACCTTCCGCAGCCCGTGTCCGCGCCCGAC
Organism: Candidatus Sericytochromatia bacterium; assembly: GCA_035285325.1. Classification (NCBI taxonomy): domain Bacteria; kingdom Bacillati; class Candidatus Sericytochromatia; species Candidatus Sericytochromatia bacterium. The sequence goes on along the minus strand of JAYKJB010000067.1, from coordinate 46,556 downwards.
CGCCAGTGGCACGCTGTCGCCCTGCCGCTGACGCCTGACGGGGCGAAGGCTCCTGGACCTGCCTGTCCAGTCCAGGGGGCGCGCCCAGGCTGCCTGGGTACAACCATGGCGTCATGGTCGACTGGATTCTACAGGGCAAGATCACCCGGCCCGCCCGAGCGCCTGGCTTTCTGTCCCGCGCCTTGTGGCCGGAGCAGGGGCTGCCCCCCGTCACCCTCTTGCTGGCCGGGCCGGGCCACGGCAAGAGCCAGGCCCTGATCTCCCAAGCCGAGCTGGCCGAAGCCCTGGGCTACACCTGTGCCTGGTTGACGGCCGACGCCCTGGATGCGGATCCGCGCAACGTGTTTCTGCACCTGCTGGCGGCCGTGCGACAGCACGTGCCAAGCTTCGGCCAGGAAACGCAAGCCCTGCTGGGCAACCCCCAGCTCGACCCGCGCGTCCTCTGGCAGGTCGCGTTGCGGGAATGGGCCGCCTACAATGCCCAACCGGGCGTGATCCTGTTCATCGACGACGCCCACCACCTGCACAACCACGCCCCTGAACTGCTGCGCGGCTTGGCCTTCCATTTCGACAAGCTGCCGGCGGGCGTACACGTGATGATCGCCTCGCGGGTCCGCTTCAGCGCCCCGCTGGAGCGCCTGATCGGCCAGGGCCATCTGCGCGAACTCGGACCTAACGAGCTGCGTTTTTCCGAGCGAGAAGCCACCAAAATCTGGCATGCGCTTCGCCGGGAGCCGCTACCCGACGACTTTGCCGACAGTGTCCGGATGTACGAGGGCTGGCCGGCCGGCGTGAGCTACGTGGTTTCACGCGCCACGCCCACGCCTGGCACCGTGCGCGGAACCGGCCCGCTGAAGCTGGCCGCCGGCGAGGGCCCCCGCGTGAGCAGCGCCCAGTTGCTGCGCTACATCGCCGAGGAGATGCTCGGGGCGCAGCCGGCGCGGCTGCAGGCGTTCATGCTGCGGGCGGCCCTGCTGCTCGCGATCACCCCCGCGGCCTGCGAGGCGGCCTGCGAGCTTCCCGACGTGCTCGCGAGCCTGGAAGAACTGGTCGATGCCCACCTGCTCGAACGCCAGGCAGATGCGCTGTATCGCTTCCCCAGTTACCTGCGCGACTTCCTGACCGGCGAGGCCGTGCGTCGCCTGTCGCCGGAAGATCTGCGCGGCCTGCACGCGCGGGCCGGGCGCCACTACCTGGCACGCCACAAGGCCGAGCTGGCCTTTCCGCACCTGATCGAGGGACACGCCTGGCAGGAGGCGATCGAAGTGCTTTGCCGGGAGGCCCCCGCGCTGCTGGCGCGGGGTGCCCAGGCCACCCTGCAACGCTGGCTGACCGCCTTTCCGGCTCAGCTCCCCCAAGCCGCCTGGGTCGCGTTTTACTGGGGAAGATTGGCCTGGCGGGCGGGCGAGAGTGGCCGCGCGGTGGCGCACTGGCAAGACGCCCTGGCGGGTTTTCGCGCCGAGGGCGCGCAGGCGGGAGCCACCAAGGCGCTGGTGCGGCTCTACACCGCCGCCATCACCCAGGAGGACCCGGCCGCGGCGCGCTGGCGCGACGAACTGGAGGCGGCGATCGCCCTGAGCGCAGCCGCCGAGGATCGGGCCGACCTGCATCTGGCCGATGCCCTGGCCGCGGACCAGCGGGGCGATCTCGACGGCTGGCAGGCGGCCAACGAGGCGGTGCTGGCCATGCCCGTGGCGGCCCACGTCGAGATGGCCCAGTGCGCCTGCATCGCGCACATGAACCTGTTCACCCTGATGCTCAACCGGGGCAACTTCCCGCGGGCACGCCTGCATGTGGAGGCCATGCAAGGCCTTGCGGGGGACTGGAACTTTCAACCCGAAGCGCTCTATGGACGCATCTTGCGGGCCCACCTCGACGTGCTGGGCGACGACATGGACGCCGCCGGTGGCACCCTGCGCGGGCTGGCTGAAAGCTGGGAGGACGCCCTCGACTGGCACGACCGGGCCGGGGCGCTTTACGTGCTCGGTGGTTATTACCTGGCTCAGGGCGAATGGCGGCTGGCGGAGGAACACCTGCAGCGCGCCGCGCTTCGTTTCGAACAGGCTGGATTTCCCCTCGGCAAAAAGCTCCCGCTCGAACGCCTGGCCTGGCTGGCCCTTCAGCGCGAGCGCCCGGCGGACGCGCTCGCCTTGCTCCCGGCCCCGGGCGAACTCGACCGCAGCAGCGTCCACGATCTGGCCCTGCGCCTGACGCGGGCCCGGGCGCTGAGCCTGAGCGGTGACCACCAGGCGGCCCAGACGGAACTGACGGCGATCGCCCGGGATGCGGAAGCGGTGCGCGCGCCCTTGCCCCAGGTCAAGGCCCTGCTGTACGCGGCCGCCACCCAGTCTCGCGCGGGGCAAACCAGCGACGCGCAGACGGCGTTGACCACGGCACAAGCCCTGATCGACCGCCACGGCTTTGAATTCTTGCGACGCCAGGACGCCCTGCTGTGGCGGGATCTGAACCCGCCTGCGCCCACCCACGTGGCGGTCACGCCCGCCGCCGGGCGCCTGAAGGTGATGCTGTTCGGTGGCTTCGAGGTGCGGCTCGACGACATCTTGCTGCAGAGCTGGCCCCGCCGGAAGGCCAAGGTCGTGCTGGCGGCGCTGGCCTTGACGCCACGGGGGCTGCCCGCGGCCAGCCTAGCCAGCCTGATCGAAGACCAGAATCCGCGCCTCGCGGGGGTGCAGATGTGCATCACCGCCCTGCGCCGGAGTCTCGAAGCGGACCTCGAAGACGGAGCCCGCTCTGCCTTCGTGAAATTCGAAGACGACCGCTATGTATTGCCGCCTGCGCAGCTCCAGCACTGCGACGTGCATGCCTTCAGCCTCGCCTTGCAGGCGGGGCTGCGAGCCCGAGACAGCCAGCCGGACGATGCGGTCGTGAGCCTGCAAGAGGCGTTGACGCTGTACCGCGGCGGCCTGCTGGATGAGCCTTTCTTCGAACCGTACTTCGAGGCCGAACGCGAGGGCTATCGGCGCCAGGCCATCCAGGCGCTGCAATGGATGCATGAGCGTCTCGTCTACACCGGCGATGAGAGCGAGGCCCGTCAGTGTCTGGAGCGCGCGATCGCGATCGCGCCTTGCGATGACGACGTTGTGATGCTGGCCCTGAAATACCATGCCCTGCGACGGGCGCCGGAGCGCGTGCGCACGACCTACTGGGACCACCGCAAGGAACTGAATCGCCGTCTGAGCCTGACCCCCTCCGGCGACGTGGAGCAGGCCTACAAGGACGCCCTGGCGCTATCCGGCGCCGGTTGAGTCGACACGAACGAACCGCGGCGTGGCGCGCCCCCGATGGCCAGCCATCGCCGGCACGGCTTCCCGCCGACGGGACGATGCGCATCCAGGCCAGGTGAGGCCAGCTTCACAACGCCGCATCCCGGCGTGGGGCCTGGAGGTCTGAGCCGCTGGGCTGCTGGAACAGACGCAATTCGAATTCGGGGACGATCGCCAGAATGTGGTCGAAGATGTCCGACTGCACGCGTTCGAAATCCTTCAGGGCCGTCTCGTTGGCGTAAGCGTAAATTTGCAGCCCCACCCCGTGGGGAGTGGGCTCCATCTGTCGCACCACCAGGGTCGCGCTGGCGTCAATCTGCGGGTGGCGCTTGAGGTATTCCCGGATGTAAGCCCGCAGGGTGCCGATGTTGGTGAGATGGCGACCATTGGCCAGAATGTCGGCATGGTCCTCGGGCCAGTTGGCGGCGTTCCAGGTCTCGATCTCCTGCTGCTTCTCCCGGATGTAGTCCTCCAGCAGGAAGAAGCGTCCGAAGCGCTCGATTTCCTCGGGCTGCAGGAAACGCACCGTGCCCATGTCGAGGTAGATCGTGCGCAGGATCTGGCGATGGCCACTGTCGAACATGCCGCGCCAGTTGGTGAAGGCGTGATCAAGGAATTTATGGGCCGGAATGGCCGTGATGGTGCGGTCCCAGTTTTGCACCCGCACCGCGTTCAGGGCGATGTCGATCACCTCGCCATCGGCGTTGAATTGCGGCATCTGGATCCAATCCCCCACGCGCACCAGGTCGTTGTTGACCATCTGCACGCCCGCCACGAACGACAGCAGGGTGTCCCGGAAGATCAGCAGGAACAGCGCCGTCAGGGCCCCCAGGCCGCTCAGGAAGTACCAGGGGCTGCGGTCTGCCAGCGCCGAGACGGCCAGGTACACCGCCGACAGGTACAGCAGCAGCTTGCTGATCTGGACGTAGCCCTTGATCGGGGTGCCGCGCCCCATCGGATGGTGCTGATAGATCGCGTGCGCCGCGTCGGTGGCGGCCCCCAGCGTCCGGGCCGTCACGATCGCCAGCCAGGCCAGCGTGAAGCGTTGCAGCCAGTCGATCACCGGCGGGGTCAGGGTCGGGACCAGCAACACGCCGCGATTGACCAGCAACACGGGAAAAATCCAGACCAGGCGCTGCACCACGCGGTGGGCCACGATCGTGTCCAGCCACCAGCTGGGCAGGTGACGGCTGACCAAGCGACCGAGGGCGCTCTTGAAGAGCGCCAGGCTCTGCATCAGCAGCCCGGCGACCCCCAGCAGCCAGACCAGCGCCCAGAGCGCCTCGGCTGGCGGCAACGGCGGCAAGGCCAGCATGGTCGGCAGGGTCGCGCGAATGGTGTCGGGCACCAGCCAGTCGAGCAGCGTTTGCCGCGCGTTCACAGCCCCCCTCTCCCAACGGGAAAGGCAGCAGGCCAGCGGCGTGTGGGTCGGTCGGGCATCGCCCCCATTGTACCCACCCGTCGGGACCTGCCGCCGGCTCCTCCCGTGACGCCGCCGGGTGCGCCAGCGCCCGATGCGCTACCATGGGGAGCGGGAGGATGCCACCATGACACTCGAATTGACCATCACGGGGATGAGCTGCGATCACTGCGTCCGCGCCGTGACGGCGGCCCTGAGCGCCGTTCCGGGCGTGGAACGCGTCACGGTGTCGCTGACCGACGGGCGGGCGCAGGTGGAGGGCCAGGCAGACCTGCCGCGCCTGCTGGCGGCCGTGGAGGAGGAAGGCTACGTGGCCACCGCCACGGCCTGAACGAGCGCTCAACGCCCGAGCGGGCTTGGCTGAGCGAGGCGATTCAGGGTGTGCACCGCGGCAGGGGCCAGCTGCCGCGCCATGTCATCGAGTGAGAGCACCCCCACCACGGCGGTCCCGTCCATCACGACCACGCGACGCACGTGGTGCTGCGTCATCAAGCGAGCGGCCTCCTCGATCGGCATGCGGGGCGTCACCCAGACCGGCTCCCGGCTGCAGACATCCCCAGCCTGCGGCGATACCCCCTCGCGCGGCTCGGCCAGCACGCGCAGCACCAGATCCCGATCGGTCAACACCCCCACCAGGCGCCCTTCCGAGAGCACGGGCAAGAAGCCGATTTGGCGGTCGCGCATGAGGCGAGCCACCTCCGACACCGGCGTCTCGGTCGTGACACAGAGGGGCTGGGGCTGCATGTAACCGAGCACCGGGGCTTCTCCGTCCGTGGCGAAGACGTCTTGCGGATGGCGCACGACGAAGACCGCCCCGCCGTGGCGATGCACCAGGGCATCCGACACGCTGCCCAGAAACAGGCGGCCCAATGGGCCCCGGCCGTGGCTGCCGACAATGATCAGGTCCGGCTTGAGTTCCTCGGCCAGGCTCAGCAGTTCAGCCGCCGGGTCGCCCTCTCGCAGGACCCCCTGCGCCTCGATGCCGGCACTCTTGAGGGCCGCCAGCGCGGCATCCAGATCACGTTGCGCCGCCTCCCGCATGTCCCGGTAAATCCCGGGATGCGGTCCCCCGTAGGCCAACGGATCGTCGACGACCGCAATCAGGGGCGCCACCGTCGCCACGGTCACGTCGGATTGGCCCAGCGGCAGCAATCGCATCGACTCTTCCAGGGCGTGCCAGGCCGTGGCAGACCCATCCATACCGATCAGCAGACGCATGCCTCGGGCTCCTTTTCTCGCTTCCCCAACCCGGTTCAGCGTAGCCGCAAGCCGCGCCCGCCCGAACAATCAGGCAAGGCTCAGCGAAAGCGCCTCAGGCGCAGGGCATTGAGCACCACGCACACGGAGCTTGCGGCCATCGCACCGCCGGCGATCGCCGGCGACAGCAGCTGACCGGTCCAGGGATACAGCAAGCCGGCGGCAAGCGGAATGCCGGCCACGTTGTAGGCAAAGGCCCAGAACAGGTTCTGTCGGATGTTGGCCATCACGGCCCGCGCCAGTCGCCAGGCCGTCACCACCGCCCCGACATCCGCCCCCACCAGGGTCACGTCGGCGGCCTCGATCGCCACCTCGGTGCCGCTGCCGAGCGCCACTCCCACATGGGCCGCCGCCAGGGCCGGGGCATCGTTGAGGCCATCTCCTACCATGACGACGCGGTGCCCCTCCGCCTGCAACCGTTGCACCTCGGCGGCCTTATCCCCCGGGCGCACCTCCGCCACCACGCGCGCGATGCCAAGCGTGCGCGCCACGGCTGCGGCCGTGCGGGCGTGATCCCCCGTCAACATGGCGACCTCGAGGCCCGCCGCCTGCAGCGCGGCCACCGCCTCGGCCGCCCCCGGTTTGGGCGCATCGGCCAACGCCACCAGCCCGGCCAGGCGACCTGCCACCGCCGCCAGCAAGGGGGTCTTGCCGGTGTCGGCCAGGGCCGCCAGGGTCACCTCCAGACCTGTCAGCTCGACACCGGCCTCCTGCATCCAGGCGGCATTGCCCACCAGCACGGGCCGACCATCGACCACGCCGCTCACGCCACGACCTGTCCGATTGTCGAAGGCCTGGACCTCAGGCAGCGCGAGGCCGAGTGCGCGCGCGTGCGCCACCAGGGCCTGTCCCAGCGGATGCTCCGAGCCCACCTCGACCGCCGCCACGACCCTGAGCAGTTCCTCCGCCTGCCAGCCAGGTTCGGGCAGGACGTCCGTCACGACGGGGCGCCCGAGCGTGAGCGTGCCGGTCTTGTCGAACAGCACGACCTGGGCCTGGCTCAGCGCCTCCAGGGCGCCAGCCGTCTTGAACAGCACGCCGAGCTCCGCCCCCTTGCCCGCACCGACCATGACCGAGGTGGGCGTGGCCAGCCCCATGGCGCAGGGACAGGCGATGATCAGCACGGAAACGGCCGCCAGCACCGCCTGAGCCGGGCCTGCCAGCACCAGCCAGGCCAGGGCCGTCACACCGGCGATGGCCACCACAGCCGGCACGAACACGGCCACCACGCGATCCGCCAGGCGCTGGATCGGCGCCTTCGAGCCCTGCGCCTGCTCGACCAGGCGCACGATCTGGGCCAAGGCGGTGTCCCCACCGACGCGGCGGACTTCCATGACCAGCGTGCCGCGCTGGTTCAGGGTGCCCCCCACCAGCTCATCGCCCACGCGCTTGTGAACCGGTTCACTTTCCCCCGTCAGCATGGCCTGGTCGACGTGCGCATCGCCTTCCAGCAGGAGCCCATCGACCGGAATGCGTTCGCCCGGACGCACCCGCAGGCGATCGCCCACCCGCACCTCGTGGACGGGCAGGGCCACCTCCCCGGCGGGGCCCAGGCGACAGGCCTGCTGCGGGGCCAGCGCCAGCAGGCCCTGAATCGCCCCGCTGGCCTGCTGACGCGCCCGCGACTCGGCGTGGCGCCCGGTCAGGATGAAGGCCACGATGGCGGCGGCGGATTCATAGTAGACGTCGGCCGCAAATCCACGACTGGTCAGCCAGCTGGGCCACAAGGTGGCCATCAGGCTGTAGGCGAAGGCCACCCCGGTACCAAGCGCCACCAGGGTGTCCATGCTCCAGCTGCCGTGACGCAGGCCCTTCCAGGCTTGCTGGAAAAAAGGAGCCCCCACGCCAAACACCAGGGGGGCCGTCAGCGCGAGCTGCCAGAGCGGGCTGTGAAACGCGCTCGGCAGGAGATGGCCCCAGGGGCCATGCAGGCCCATGGCCCCCAGCACCACCGGGGTGGCCAGGGCCCAGGCCCACCACAGCCGACGACGCTCCCGTTGACGCTCGCTCACCGCGTGGGCCGCCGCCTCGGCGTCCCGCGCGGCCGTCGCCGCCGACCATGGGTCCGCCACCTCCCACGGCTCGGCCGGATAGCCCGCCGCCGCGACGGCCGCCGCCAGCTGCCCGGGGTCCGTGCCGGCCGGATCATAATGGACGGTGGCCCGTTCGGTGGCCAGATTGACGTGGGCCTGGGCCACCCCAGGTGCCCGGCTCAGCACCCGTTCGACCCGGTTGGCGCACGCCGCGCAGGTCATGCCACGCACACTCAGGGTCAGTTCGTGGGGGGCAGCAGCAGGCTCGGGCTTCGTCATGGTGGTCGCCATGGTAGCAGGGAACAGGCACCTGCGAGCGCCCCAAAGGCAGGGCCCGCCTGGTATGCTGAGGGCGATGCGTCCCGCCCCTCCCCACCTGGCCATGGTGGGCGTCTTTCTGGCCCTGTTCCTGGCCTCGGTGAACCAGACCATGGTGAGCACCGCGCTGCCGAGCATCGTGGCGGACCTGGGTGGGATGGCGCTGTACAGCTGGGTCTTCACGGCCTACATGCTGACCTCGACCGTGTCGGTGCCGATCCTGGGCAAACTGTCGGACCTGTATGGGCGCCGTGGTCTCTTTCTGGCGGGCATTGCGACCTTCGTGGCCAGTTCCCTGGCGGCTGGCTTCGCGCACGGGATGCCTGAGCTGATCGCCCTGCGCGCCTGCCAGGGCCTGGGTGCCGGCGCGATCTTTCCGCTGGCCTTCGCGATCGTGGGAGACCTCTATCCGCCGCACGAACGGGGGCGGATTCAGGGCCTGATCGGTGCGGCCTTCGGGGCCTCCAGCTTGATTGGCCCACTGGCGGGAGGCTGGCTGACCGAATCGTTCGGCTGGGCCTGGTCCTTCTGGTTCAGCGTGCCGGTCGGCCTGCTGGCCTTTGTGGCCGTGGCGCTCACCTTGCCCGCCTCGCGGCCCGTCCCGGGCCCGATCCGCCTCGACTGGCTGGGGGCCCTCCTGCTGGTGACGGCCCTGACGCCGCTGCTCTTGCTGGCCAGTTTGGGCGGCAGTCAGCTGCCCTGGAACAGCCCGCTGTCGGTGGCGCTGGCCATCGGCGGCCTGGCGGCCACGATGGCCTTCTGGAAAACCGAACAGCGCGCCGCTGAACCGATCATCCCGCCCGCCCTGTTCGCCAACCCGGTCATGCGCAGCATCGCCGGGGCTTCGGTCATGAGCGGGATCGTGCTGTTCGGCGACACGATGTTCCTGCCGCTGCTGGCCCAGGGCTTGCTGGCCCTTCAGCCTACTCACGCCGGCTTGCTGCTGACGCCCTTCATGCTCGGCATGGTGGGCGGCTCGTCGACCAGCGGCCACTGGGCCTCCCGCTGGCATCGTCACCGTCCGCTGGCGCTGGGGGGGCTGTTGCTGGCCACCGGCGCGGCCCTCGGCTTGCTCGCCTGCACCTGGCAGGCCAGCGGTGCGGCGGCGATCGCCACCGCGGTCTTTGCGCTGGGACTCGGCCTGGGGGCAACCTTTCCGGTGTTCTTGCTGGCGGCCCAGAGCGCCGTCCCGCCCAGCCAGCTGGGCTCCGCGACGGCCCTGGTGCAGTTCTTCCGGAGCATCGGCGGCACCTTCGGCGTGGCCGTGCTCGGCGCGCTGCTGGTCCACCAGTTCGATGCCGGGTTGGCGGCCCAAGGGGCCGCGCTCGGGGTCGGCGGTCGCCCCGATGCGCGCGCGATTTTGACGCCGGCTGGCCTGGCTGGACTGCCCCCCGACGCGCTGGCCGCCATCCAGGCGAGCCTGCGGACGGCGCTGGCCATGGTCTTCGCCGCGGGCGTGCTGGTGGCAGGGCTTGGGGCCTGGATCGCGCTGCGCATGCCGGAAACCGCCCGCCGCCCGGATCGGATTTAGATATATTTTATAAAATATGTGTTAAATGTCGAAAGGCTGACGCGCCGGACCGCGACAACCCTTTCAGGCGGGCACGGTTGGCCCGCGCGGAAGGAGGAGTGGAATGGACACCTTGCTGGTGACGCGGCCGCAGGCCGCCGAGGCGACGGATTTTCCGATCGAGGCGCTGACCCTGCTGGCCTGCCTCGACGAGGCCCAACTCAGCTGGGCGCCCCGTCGCTGGGACGAACTGCGGGCGCTGGGCGAACTGGCGGAGAGCCTGCAACGCTGGAAGAGCGGCCATCGGCCCGCGAAACCCAGCCTGGCGGCCCAGTTGCAACGCGCCATGGCAGAGCTGCAATGGCGCCTGCCGGGGCCGAACCCGCGTGCCCGTCAGGCCCTGCTGAGCCTGAGTTCCGCCTTGATGGCGGGCGGAGCCGCCTTGCTGCGCCGTCTCGATCAGCCACCCGCAGCGGCGCGCCGGCCCGTCACCGCGCGCCCCGACGCAGGGCGCCGGCTCCGTACCCGTGCGCCGAGAGCCCCCCGCTGGAAGGCGCTCGTCTCGCGCTGGTTGCCCTGGGTGGACCCGGGCAGTTCGGCCCGTAGCCTGTGGGCCCTGGGACTGATCTGTCTGGAATCTCTGCGCCAGGCGCACGTCACAGCCCGCTGAACGTACCCGCTCTGGATGCGCCTGAGCCCCGCAGGGTGCCTGGTTCAGGCTGGATCTCATCGCCCCTCACCGGCGGCGCCATGCGCTGCCTGCCTGGAATTGGAAGGAGCCTGTCATGACCTCGCATCGCCTCTCCCCGGATCGCCGCCTTCCCCTCGCCCCTGCGCGAGACATCCGCGGCGGCCTGGCCCAGCCGCGCGACGCGCGCCCCAAGCCGCCACGCCTGGAGGACGAAATTCGCCTATCGGAGGCCCTGAAGCGCATCCAGGCGCGGGAGCGGCAACTGGCCGACCTGCTGGAGGCGATCGCCGAGACGGGTCTGGTCGCGGACGAGGCAGGCGAGGAGGCGGACGGCGGGCTTGAGGTAGAAGGAGCTGACGCTTCCCCCCGCCCCGATGAGCCGGAGGAGTGCCCGGAATTGGCCCCGGTCCGGCCGAAGCCCACTCGCGCACGCGGGCAGGCGGCTCCGCCGCCCTGTGACGCCACATCGCCTCAAACCGTCCCCCCGACCGCCCCGGTGACGACGGCTGCCCCGCCCCTTCCCGCGACGCCGCCCACGCCCGAAGAACCCCTGGCCCAACGCACGCTGCGGGCCACCTTCAACGGGGCGATCAACGGAGCGCTGGCCGTCATCATCGGGGGAATTGCCAGCGCCATCATGGGCCCCGCCGGCGGGTTGATTGGCGGCTCCGTGCTGATCGGCCTCAACGCCGCAGGAATCGAGTGGTGGCGGCGCTCAGGGTAGCGTGAAGCCCGGGGGCAACAGCACCCCGTCGATCACGTGCATTACACCGTTGCTGGCCACCTGGTCATAGCGAGCGATCGGCTGGTTGGAAACGGCCCCCGAGGCGATCGTGACCGTCTGGGCGGGCAGCCCGGGGGCCGCGACGGCCAGCGTCGGAAAGGTCCGCCCGGGCAGGTTGCCGGAACGCTGGGCGCCCGCCACCACGTGATACTGGAGCAGAAAGGTCAGGCTGGCCGCATTCGCCGGCTGGCGCAGCGCGGCCAGACCGGCCGCCGGCAGGGCGGCAAAGGCCGCATTGGTCGGCGCAAACAAGGTGTGCGAGGTGGCCGTCTGCAAGGTCGCCACCACGCCGGATTCGGTCAGCAGCAGACGCAGGGTCGAGAGCTCCGGCCGGGCATCCACCAGCGCCACCACGCTGGTGGCGACCGGCAGCACATCGGGGGGCCGGAGCACCCGATCCACCAGGTGCAGCACCCCGTTGCTGGCGCGCTGGTCGACGGCCACCAGGTCCGCCCCGCTGATCGTGGGCGTGCCCGCGGTGTTCTGCAGGGTCAACATCCAGCCCTCGGCCGTCTGCAGCTGCGGCGACGTCAGGGCCGCCCGCGGCAAGCTGCCGAGCGCCACGTGATAACGCAGGATCCGGGTCAGCAGCGCGCGGTTCTCATCTCGCTGCAGGTCACCGAGTTCCGCCGGCGGCAGCGCCGCAAAGGCCTGGTCCGTGGGCGCGAACAGGGTGAAGGGGCCGGCACTGCTCAGGGTGGTGTCGAGCCCGGCCCGCTGGAGCAGGCCGGTCAAGGTGCTGAGTCGCGGATGCGCCGCCACCTGAGCAGCCAGCAAACCGCTCAGTGCGGGGCTGGTGGCCACCACCGTCGGGCTGGCCACCCGGTTGGGCTGACTGGCCACGATCCAGGGGATGACGGGAACCGGCAAGGCCGTCAATGGGTCGCCGGGCGGCAGCGTCGCGACAGGCGGGTTGACCGGCAAGGGGGCGGGGGCGAGCGGCGGCGCCGGCATTGGGGTAGCGGTCGGACGGAACGTGGGCAGGAGCGCGAAGGGGGTCTCCGTCGCGCGGGGCGTGATCGGGGCCTGGAGCGCCGTGGTCTCCTTGGCACGCGTGCAGGCGACCCCCAGCCCGAGCAGGGCCATCAGCGCAAGGCGTTGACCCCAGCGAGCGCGAGGCCCGGCCTCAGCGCCTCCGCGCATCTGGCCGGGCTCCCCGATACGCATCCAGCAGGCTGAACACCAGTACCCCGAGAAACAGCAAGGACCAGACCAGCGCCGGCTTGAGCGCCTCGCCCGCCGCGATCAGGGTGGCATCGTCGAGGCGGCCCGACTGGCTCAGCACCGGCACCGTGGCGTTGAGGGCCTCACCCATGCCCCAGAGACACAGCAAGGAGACCCCCGCCAACCCGACCCCCTTGAGGGGTGATCCGTTGTACAGCTGGCCCACACCCGGCCAGACCAAGCACAGCAGGCTGGCCAGCCAGGGCTTGCGGCGGGATTTCGACTCACCAGACTCGCTCATGGCGCCCCTTCATACATCCGGCAGCGGATGCCCTTCCTCCAGACAGATCAGGCGGTTGAAGTTGTCGGCCGCACGCAGGTCGAGTTCGGGCCGCTCGGCCGCCAGCTTGGCCTTGGCCTCGGCCAGCCACGTCGCATAATCACCGGAGACGGGCCCGCGGGCCTGCAGCTGATACGCCTCGAAGCGCGTTTCCCAGCCGGCCGACATCTGGGATTTCAGCCACGCGGCAATGGCCTCATCGCTCTGGCCGCTCTCAATCACGGCCTTGAGGGCCTCTGGCTCCACCCCCGCCGTGGCCAGAAAGTGGCGATCGCCGCCACAGGGATAGGCCATGTACTCGCCGAGCTGTCCGGCCTGCGCCGCGCGCACCTTGTCGATCAGACGCGCGAGCCAGGGGATCCCCCCGAGCGTCTCATAGGGGCTGCGGGGATAGTCCTTGCGAAGATCCTTGACCACCACGGCGTTCATTCAGGCAGCCTCCTTCCGGGTCGAGAGCGAGCGCGAGACCGAAGACCCGCGCCAGCAGGCGGGGCCATGATACACCAGAACCAGGCGCGTGCCACGAGGGTGAACCACGCCCTGCAACAGCCGAGCGCCACACCGCGGTCAAGCGACCCGGCCTCACCACACTCCGCGGTGCCGTCGGCGGACGCGCCAGACGGCTAGCGTCGACGCCCCTGATAGCGTTCCAGCAGGTAGGGGGGAATGCGGTTCTGCTTGACGATCGCCTCGTACACGGCGGCGGAGGCGGTGGGAAAGCGGCGCAGCTGGGGGTCCCGGCGATCGACCCCGAACAGGCCGAACTTCGGCTCATAGGAGCCCCACTCGTAGTTGTCGACCAAGGTCCAGTGCATGTAGCCGAGTACCGGCACCCCCTCGGCCATGGCCCGGCGCAGGTGCAGCAGGTGGTTCACGATGTAGGCTTCCCGAGTCCAGCCATCGGGGCGAGGGTTGTCCGAGGGGGTCGGCATGCCGTTCTCCGTCACCATCAAGGGCAACTGATAGCGGCCGTGCAGTTTCTTGGCGACCTCGTAGAGACCCTCCGGATACAGGGGCCAGCGCTCGTAATTGCCAATCAGGGGCAATTCGTGGGCCTTCACGGCATAGAAATAGTTGAACGCCATGAAGTCGAGATGGCGTTTGGCCTGCGGAGCCGCGGGGGTACCGCTCGTCCCGGTGCGGCGCGGCGCAAACTGGTCGAAAAAGCTCAGAACGTCGACGTAAAAACCCTTGTTGAGGGGCCCATCCAGCTTCTCTTCGCGCTCGCCCGGGTAATCCGGATCCGCGTTGCGCGCGTGAATCACGATCGGATTGATGCTCACCCGGGCCACGGTATCGTGGGCATGAATGGCCTCGTAGCCAGCCTTGTGAGCTTTCGAGATGTTCGCCATCACGGCCGCGTAGGCCCACGGATTGACCTTGCCCGGGGGCATCATGCCGGCCATGTAGCCCACCAGCGCATACGTATTCGGCTCATTGATCGTCAACCACCAGTCCACAGCCGAGCCGTATTCCTGGGCGGCCCAGCCGGCAAAGCGAGCAAACTGCTCGGGCATGCGGTCTGACTCCCAGCCCCGCCGCCCCTGGGGATCGGCCTGATCCAGCCAGGCGGGATAAGAAAAATGGACCAGGGTCACGATCGGGGTCATGCCCCGAGCCCGCACGGCGGTCAGCAGGTCGTGATAGTGCTGGACGGCCTGTGGGTCGAAGACGCCCGGTTCCGGCTCGATACGCGCCCACTCTAGGCTGAAGCGAAAGGCCTTGAGGCCCAAGCCGGCCGCCAGGTCAAGGTCTTCCTCGTAGCGATTCCAGAAATCGATGGCGGGCCCGATCGGCTGCGCCACCTTGCCAGCACGTCCCCAAGCCGCCCAGTTGCTGGTCTGATCGCCCCCCTCGCTCTGGTGGCCCGAGGTGGCAACCCCCCACAAGAAGTCGCCCGGAAACGGCGCCGCCGGATCGCTGACCTGCCGCACGGCCAGCCGCTGGGAACCGGCGGACGAGGCGGCAGGCAACAAGCCAGCGCGCCCACAGGCGAGCAACGACAAGCAAACCGACAGACCTGCCAGCGCGCGCCCAACCCCACGAGAGGAAAACCACCTGGTCATGAAGACGCCCCCTCCAAGGGGCCGCGGCAAACAAAATCGGGAGAAGCCATGCAGCCATTGTCACGCTGCCGGGCCCTCATGTTGCGCCCCTTTTGCCGCCGGTAGTTTAAAAAGGATTTAATATCGCGGAAATAACTGTTTAAAAGACCCTGGGGAGAGCGCCCCTGCCTCGGGGCCGCGTGCCCCTGTTGGCGGGGCAAAGGCCAAGGCGCGCCCTTCTCCCACGCCATCGCCCGCGCGGCGAGTTCGAACGTATGCGCGCGCCGCGCTCAAAGGGGCAGCGTCAGGCCCAGTTGCGGCCCCTGCCAAACGGACAGGTTGGGCGTGGTCACGCCGGTGGTCAAGAGGCCCCGATAGCCACCACGCAAACGAAGCGGGCCCAGCCGACCGAGAAGCCCCAGATACCCCTCGGCGAAGAGACCGCCCGGAATGCCGAGCCCCCATCCGGCCGAGACATCCAGCGCGGGGCCATCGGCGTAGAGCGGCAAGAGCGACCCCACATCGGCCGCCAGCAGGCTGGAACCGACGTTCCCCTGCGTGACGCCGCGCCAGCCCACCCCCAGATTCAAGCGCTCTGCGTCATCGCGCCAGCGCAGATTGGCGTCGATCAGTTGCAAACCGTCCGACAGCAATCCATACCCCCCACCGAGCCCCCAGTTCCCCCGCCAGTAGGAGAATCCCCCGTTCCAGCCGGGTCGGGCCAAATCGACGATCGTGCGGCTGTCACCCGTCGCCACGAGCCAGTCGGCGGCGCGCAATTCGAACTGGCTGCCGGTCGCCTGGCGAATCTCCTGACGGTCGGACGGCATTTCGGCACGTACCGGCACCTCGATCGGGCGAGCCGGAACGGGCAGGGGCACCGTCTCGTTGTACTCGGCCGGCCGCGGGTTCGGGCGGGGCGGCGGCGGGGCAACGAAGGGCGGAAACGAGGGCGGCGCAGGGGCCTGAGCGGCCCACTGGGAGAGCGGCTTGCCCGCCGTCGAGGCCGGCAACTCGGGCGCACTCGGGCGAGCCGGCACAGGCGGCGGCTGAAGCAGCAGCGCGGGCGCCTTGGCCAGCGGGGCCACCGTCGGCGCGAGCGGCAGCGCGCGCAGCGGCAAACGCCAGTAGGCGCTGCGGATGAGTGCGATCTGCAGCGCCGAGACCCGTCGGCCCCGCTGCCCCAAGCGCAGCACCGGCCCCGGTGGCAGCCCGAGCGCCCGCTGCGTGATGGTCCCCACCTGCCCCGTCACCGCGATGCCGTGACGGGCCTGAAACTGCCGGACGGCGCGGTCGGTGTTCAGCGCAAAATGACCATCGACCCGCAGCGAAGGTTGACGTGGCGCCAGCCGAAGGGCCTGACGCTTGCGCCGCAAGCGATGGTAAGCCCGTGGGGCCTGGCGCACGCTGCCATACCGGGACTGATGGCCCTGGGCATAAGCCTCCACCGGCTCAGGGGCGCCCCAGGCGGCCAGCCAGATCGAGACAGCCAAAAAACAGGAGGAAAATGCGCGCATCAAGCACCACCCATCGCGGCCCAGCAGGCAATCCAATACCGCCCGGATTCGCGGCGGCAACAGCATAGCGGAAATTTTCGCCGTTTGACCAGTGACAAGGCTCCTAAGTCCCGACTCAGGGACCTCGGAGCCTTGGTCAGATCCAACAACCGAAGCCTAGAACTTCAGGCCCAGGTTGGCGTAAGGAGCCTGGGTCCAGACCAGCTGGTTGGTGCCCGCAAAACCGCTGAGGCCGATCGCGCGCCAGCCGCCATCCAGCAGGAAGGGACCGAAACCCAGCCCGAGACCCAGACGGCCATCGGCCATCCAGCCGGCGCCGAAGTTCGTGCCGCCCAGCGCCGTGCCCCGCACGGTCAGTGCGTTGCCGACCAGCGGCAGGTCGAAGGCGTAACTGACGGTGCCCAGGTGATTGCCGGACAGGTTGCGGTAGCCGAGCCCCAGCCGCTGCTGGTCTGCGGCGTCACGCCAGCGCACCTGACCGTCATACATGGCCCCAGCGGCCAGCACCTGGGTCGGCCCCACGAAGAAGGCCGGCAACGCGGTGTAGTCGCCCGCCAGACCGTAGTCGTCGGCCCACAGCGACAGGCCTGCCATGTAGGCCGGCTTGGTCATGGTCCAGTCGAAGTCATAGGCGCTGGAGAACTTGGGCAGGAACCAGTTTCCACCGTAGACGAAGAACGACGAGCGGGCGATCGCCGCGGCCGCATCGGCCGAGGGCGCGACCACCACCGGCGCGGGCGTCCACGGCTCGGGGGTCGGGGCGGCGGGAATCACCACCGGTGCCGCAGCTTCCTTGGGGGCCGCAACCGGAGCCGCGGGACGGGCCACCGGTGCCGCAGGCTTGGCCGCCACCGGTGCGGGCTTGGCTTCAGCCGGCTTGGCCTTGGCCGCTTCGTGCCAGATGTGCTCGTGATGGCTGAGCAAGCGCTGGGCAGTGCGGACCTCATCATTGTTCATCAGGCCCGGGCGCAGGGCTTCGCCCGCAGGCAACCCCAGCGCCTTGCGCGTCTCCGTGCCGATGATGCCGTCCACCTTCAGCTTGTGTGTCGTCTGAAACCGACGAACGGCCGCTTCCGTGAGCGGGCCATACTTCCCGTCGAGTTTGAGATGATGACCGTGCTTGAGGGCCTCCCCATGGACCGCGTCCGCTTCCGTGTCACGTACCGGCGTCGGGTTCAGATACGCCTGAGCGGGCAGGGCGGTCACAAACACGGTGGCCAGCGCGAGGGCCAGCGTCGGCAACGATTTCTTGGACATCTTTCCTCCTGGTGAAGCGGGACGGCGTCCGCAGTGGTGGAGTGGATTGGCACCAAGCCAGCGAGCGATTAGCATACTGGAAGGCTTCCCCGCGCGCCAGTGAAACTGGCAATTCCCCCAGCAAGGGCCGCCATGCCGCATGATTACACGATCTTTTTGAACGCCCCGGCTCCGCCGACGCCCAAGCAGCTGCGCGAAGGGCTGGGAAGCAGCGACGGCTGGGGCAGCCTGCATCCGGATCACCTCGACATTCCGGCCGACGACATCCACTGGGACACGCTGAGCTGGGCCTGGCGCGACGGCGCGCCCCCGGTGGTGCTTGAGCTGGAGCACGTGACCCGCGAAGCGTGGCGCCTGCCCGATCTCGAACTGGAGCGCGCCCGGACCGCCCTGCAGCGCCTGCCAGTCAGCCCGCCCCGGGCGCTGGCCCTGCGCCAGCTGGCCGAGACGCGTCTTATTCTCACCTTGGTGGTTCCACGGGTGGCTGGCAACGAGGCAGCCTGGCGGCTGGCCGAACGCCTGGCCCAGGTGCTGGAGCAATCAGGCCCGGGCGTGCTGCACGTGGCCGGCGGCGCCTGGTACGTCGCAGGGCAGATCCTGCCCATTGCCTGAGCGCGGAAGCTGGACGCCGGGAGCAACGCCCTCTAGAGCAAGCCATCACGGGTGCCCAGCAGCGCTTCCCGGATCAGGGGGATCGGCAGCGGCCCCTGAGCCAGAAAGGCGTCGTGAAAGGCCCGCAAGGAGAAGCGAGCACCCTGCAGGGCCGCATAGTCCTCCCGCAATTTGGCAAGCATGAGCTTGCCCAGCGTGTAGTAACCGTAGGTCGGATCGAGCGTCCCCCGCCAAGCCTCGGCCTGCGCGACCGGACGGGCCAGAAAGGCCTCTCGCTCGAAAAAGGCCTGCGCCTCGTCCAGTGTCATGCCCTCGGTGTGGAGACCGAGGCCGACGATCAGGCGCGCATTGCGCAGCAGGGCATCCTGCAACATGGCGATGCGGTAGCGCGGCAGATCGTCGCGAAAGCCCTGCTCCAGCATCATGGCCTCGCAGTAGTGCGCCCAGCCCTCCGCATTGGAGGGCGCCCACAGGACGCGCCGGGTCAAGGAAGGAAACGCGCCCATCAACAGAAATTGCACGTAATGGCCTGGATAGGCCTCATGCACCGACAGATTGCTCAGCCCCGCCTCGGTCCACTGCGCCATGTAAGCCTCCTGCTCGGCGAGCGGCCAGGTCGGATTGGGCAAGGTCATGTAGTAGAAAGCCTCGGTGGAGACGCCTTCGAACGGCCCGGGCGTGTCCATGGCGGCGGCCACCGTCGCCCGCATGAAGGGCGGGGTTTCCACCACCCGCAGCGGCTTGTCGGCAGGCAAGCTCAGCAGGTCACGCGCGGCGATGAAGCCCCGGATCTCTTCCAGCATGGCCTGGGTGGTGTCCAGCAGCGACGCGGCCGGCACGTGGTCGCGCCCGAGCAAGACCAGCGTCTGCGCCGGTGGCGTGCCGGGCTGCAACGTTTCCGCCAGCTGCCGCAATTCCGCCTGATTGCGCCGAAGGTCCGCCTCGCCCACCGCCTTCAACCGGGCCAGGGGGATCTCCACGAGCTCGTCGTGGTACAGCTTGCGCGCGAAGGCATCTGCCCCCAGCGCGAACGAGCCGTTCGAGCGAGGCAACAGGGTCTCCCGCAGGAAGCCCTCGAAGCGCTCGAAGGCGGCCACGACGTCCTGACAAGCGGCCTCCAGCCTGCGCGTCTGCGCCTCCGAGAGCAGGCCCGCAAAAGCCTCCGACACCGTGGTCTCGAAAAAAGCGCGATTGCCCGGAAGCTGCGCGAGGGTGATCTCGGTGTACACCCGGGGGGGCTGGGCCAGGTTGACCTCCGCCTCCCGCAGCACCCCGGGCATGGCGCTCATCCGGCCCAGCAGGGCCTCCAAACGCTCCTCAGGCGGTGCGAACTGTCGATTCACCAGACTGAAGGCGCTCTCGGTCAAGGCACTGGCGTAAGCGTCCGGGTTACGTTCCAGGGGACGCACGACGGTGGCCGTTTCGATCGCGCCGCTGATATGGGCCAGCAGCCACTCCCGGTCATGGGCGTGAACCGGGCTGAGATCGCACGGATCGAAGGCCTCGAAGGCGAAGCGAAATTCGCGCCACGCTTGCACGGCGTCGGCCTGGCCCGCCAGGGTGAAATCCTCCAGCACGCCATCATGCGCATGCACCCCCAGGGCCGTGGCCCAGGTGGGGTGACGCTTCATCTGCGCCTCGTGGTAGCGCTGCGCCAGCGCTGCAAATTCCTCGTCCGCCGATGGGGTTACCAGCACGCCGTCACTCACTTCCGCTACGCCTCTGCGCTCGCCGGCCTGACCGCGATCACCCAGATGGCCCTGATCCAACATCACGCTGTTAAAGGTTGATTAATTCTCGCACCGTGGCGCGAAGACCGCGCGATAACCCCCGCAGCCCCACCGAACGAGCTGGAAGACCATCATGGCCGGAACTGCCGAACTGCCCCGCAAGAAACCCCTGCTGGCCCACATCCTGTATCTCGAAGGGGTGCTGACGGGAGACCGACTCGATCAGGCCCTGCGCGCGTGGAACTGGCATCGCCAGGGCGGCTACCCCCGCGCCTTCGGACAGGTGGTGCTGGAGCAGGGCCTGTTGCCGGTCGCCTCGCTGGCCCGCTACGTGTCGCTGCAGCGCAAGCTGGCGGCCGTGCCGTCTGCGCGCAAGCCGCTGGGCCTGGTGGCGCTGGAGCGTGGGGTGCTCAAGCCCGCCGAGCTGGTCAGCCTGCTCGACGAGCAGCGCCATTCCCGGCAACGCCTGGGCGAACTGATGGTCCGCTCCGGCAAGCTCAAACGGCCCCAGCTGGATGTGCTCCTGATGTATCAACAGCAGGCCTGAGCCTCACCCGCCTAGCAGGCGCGCGGCCGGCGACTACTCAGCAAGGCCCGATAGTCCGCCATCTGGTCAGCCACCACCTCAGGGCGCAAGCGGGCGAACGCCACCAGGGCCGCCTCGAGATCGGCCCGTGCACTGCCGGCCCCACCACTCTGGGCGTCCCTGGCCAGCAGGCCGGACACCTCAGGCCGCAGCGCCAGGACGCGTTCGAGGTCCAGTCGGGCCAGTTCCTGATGACCCAACGCCAGCCGCGCACAGGCCCTGCGCCAGAGCAGACCGACGTGGTCCGCGACCACGCGCAGCCCCAAGCCGTAGTCCCGCTCCGCCGCCGACCAATCACCAGAAGCCTCGTGCGTCAGCCCCCGGTTGAGATACAGCGTCCGGTCGCCGGGAATCAGTTGCTCCAGCATGTCGAAATCCTGGATGGCGTCGGCCAGCCGTCCGAGCTCCCGCCGGGCGATCGCGCGATGGCGCCGGGCTTCTACGTGGTTGGGTTCGTGCCGCAGGGCCTCGTCGAAATGTGGTAACGCACCGGCCAGATCGCCCAGCCAGCAGGCCAGCGTCAGGCCCAGTTCAGCGTGGACTTCCGGATCGCGACTGTCGACGCGACGCGCCGCCAGCAGGACCGCACAGGCGTCTTCGGGGCGCCCCAGGCGACGCAGGGCATCCGCCCGTCGCACAAAGGCCCGAATGTCACTCGGGACGGCCTCGATGCGCTCAGCGGCCACCCGTGCGGACGCCTCCTGCAACAGGCCCTCGCGGGCCATGGCGACGCCCAGACGAGCCTCCGGGCAGTTGATCCGGCAACGCAAGGCCCCGAAATAATCGGCCATGGCACCCAGCCAGTCGCCGGCGTGCCGGCGCGCCTCCGCCCGCGCCATGAACCCTTGCCAGTCATCGGGCGGCGCGCAGGTGGGATCTCCAGCGTCGCCCGCGTACAGGGGGCCCCGCTCATGACGAGCCGCCACCTCGGCGGCGATCTGAAACTGGAAGCCCGCTTCCGGATGTTCCGGCTTGAGCACCATGGCCACCAGGAAGTCGGCCATCGCGCCGTCGAAATCCTCCTGGTCAAAGCGGGCCCGCCCCCGCAGGTACCAGGTCGGCACGTGGTCGGGGCGACGCCGCAAGACCTCGGTGTAATCCTCCACCGCACCTTGCAGGTCGCCGTCGAGGTAGCGCGCCCAGCCACGATGGTGGTAAGGAGCCAACCGTTTGCCGCAGAGCGTGGCGGCCGCCGAAAAATCGCGGTGGGCGTCGGCCAGCGCCAGTTGCTCGGTGAAGATCAGGCCGCGCCGCAAGCGGGCTTCATAGCACTGTTCCAGATCACCGGCCAGCAAGGTGGCCCCGTAATCCTCGGTCGCTCCGACCAGATCGCCGAGGGCGCCGCGCGCCTTGCCACGCTGCAGGTGCAGGTCAGGCTCGCCGGGGCTTGCCTCCAGCAATTCGGTGAAGATCTCCAGCGCGTCCTCGTAACGTTCCCGTTCGAGGCAAGTGCGACCCTGGCGATAGTGAGGATGATCGGTCATTGGCATGGCGCGGCGATACAAAGAACTCCGAGGGCGACTTCGCCAGTGTAAGATCTGGTGCCGCTTTCAGCGGTGATGATCGCGACAACCCAGGCGTGAGGCCGCTCACGGTCCTCGCCCCTCATCAAGGAAGCACCGCTCTGAACGTCTTTGCGTATGACGATAACAGGGCCAGATCTGCCGATCTGTGCGGGTTTCAGGCCAGCGAGTCGACCGTCGGCGGCCCGTAGTCTGCATGGCTCTCGGGATGCTCGTCGTCGTGACAGGCCGGCTCCAGGTGGGTCGTCACCGTGACGTTCTCACCCGGGAACAGGGCACCGATGCGACGCTCCACCACCCCCGCCACGCGATGGGCGGCTTGCAGGCTGGCCTCGTCCTGAAAGAGCAGATGGGCCTCGATCAGGACCTCATGCCCCACGCGCCGGTGGCGCACCTGGTGATACCCCACAATCAGACCCTCCGCCTGCGCCTGCCGCAAGCAGGCATCCAGGCGGTTGCTCTCATCCGGATGGGTGCGGTCCATCAGTCCCTCGAAGCTCGCCTTCAGCAAGCGCCAGGCGGTCCAGACGATGTTCAGCCCCACGGCGATCGCCACCAACGGGTCGAGCCACAGCACCCCCGTCAGCCAGACCAGGCCCACGCCGACCACCACGCCGGCACTGGTCCAGCTGTCGGTCAGCACATGCTGGCCATTGGCCACCAGCACCAGCGACTGATGGCGCTTACCGGCCTGGACCAGGTACAGCCCCAGAAACAAATTGAGCAGCGCCAGGGCGGCCGTGATCAGCAGGCCCAACCCCAGTTCCTGCAGGGCCGGTCCCACGATCAGCGCCCGCACCCCGGTCGCGATGATCGAGAGGGCCGCCACCAGGATCAGGGCCCCCTCAAATCCGGCCGAGAAGTAGGCAAACTTGCCGTGGCCGTAGGGATGGTCCTCATCCGCGGGCTGGGTCGTCCACCACAGGCCGAACGTGGCCACCCCGGTGGCAACCAGATGAATGACGGATTCGATCGCGTCCGAAAAGATGGCCGCCGAACCAGTCAGCCACCAGGCTCCCAGTTTCCCGACCAGCATGATCCCTGCCGCGGCGATGCTGGCGGCCATGGCAATTCGACGTGGATCCCACACCGCGCTGTTGCTCCCCTCGTTCGATTGGGGCAAGACCTCCGCCATCTTGCCCCGCATGAGGAGGCTCGTCAAACGCACCGGGGCGGGATGCAGGCCCGGCCCGCGCGGGTAAGCGAGGAGCGAGAGGAACCGAGGCAATCATGGCGGAAGATCCGATCGAACGAGCCAGGGTGCCGGAATGGGAAGTCCTGGCCCTCCAGCGCGAGCTGAACGCCCGCGTGCGCGCCGGCACGCTGTCCGGGCCCTTGCTGGCGGAAACGGGCCGACTGGATGAGGCCACACGGGCCAAGCAACGCGAACAGGAGGCGCACGACGCGATCGCCCTGGCCGCCCTCGACCCTGTGGTTCCGGCCGACGCCGCGGCCCGAGAGGCCGCGCGCCAGCAAGATGAAGCCTGGCTGGAAAGCCTGCGCACGGAACTGACCCACATTCCGGATGGCCCGCCCGGACAAGCGAACCCCAAGCAAATCTCGCTCGATCGATTGGCGGCCCTGGCGCAGGCGCTCGCGCGGAAGTGGGCCGCACGTCCCGACCTGGAAGACCAGCTCGCACGAACCCTGGGCCCGCTCCCCCCCCCGGGGGGGTTGCTGCAGCCCGATGGTCGCTTTCGCTACGCCGAGCTGCAAGCGTGTCTTGCTCGCCTGCAGCAAGCGGAAGCACACGTCATGGAAGAGGCCGACGCGAGCCACCTCCAAGAGGGGGCCGCCCGGCAGCTGGCTGAATACCGCAGCGGCCTGCTGGCAGCGCTGGGGGCCGGCGGGGCGCCTCCGCGGCGCCCACCAGCGCCGCGTCCGACGCCCACCCGGGCGACGCCCCCCGTCCCCCCAGCCCAGCCACCCACCAGCGAGCCTGTCGAACCGGTCGAGCCCGGCTTCCTGCGCGATCCCGAACGCGAACGCCACGGCCGCGAGCTGGACATTCTCGGACCGGAACGTCGCGCCACCATGCTGAGGGACACCCACCGCCACGATCCCCAGGACCCCCTGCTGCCACGATTGGTGGCCTCGCTGATCCGAACGCACGCCGAGCTCGTCTTGCCGGAATGGATCGCGCACCTGGATGATTATGGCCGCTTCGCCCTGAGTCTGGAGGAGGACCGCCTGGCCCGGGTCTCACCGTCCGTACGGGAGGCCTGCCTGGCCCTGGCAGAGACCGTCGCCCCAGGAGAGGCGGGGCAGCCTGCCCGAGCGGCCCTGGCCACCGCCGCCGCCACGGCGGCGGTGCGCCTGACACCCGCGTCCTTGCCAGACGTGTTGGATCGATTTCCGCACGCGCAACGAGAGCGCGTCACGCTGGAGCTGCTCGGGCGCCTGGACGACGAGGTCTTGCGGCAGGCCGGCAAACCGGCCCTGCACAGCATGGCGCGGGGCCTTCAGGCCACCGGTTCCTCGGAACAGCGGCGTCAGCTGGCCCGTCTGGTGCGTTTGCTGAGTGCCCGTTGATGCCAGCCAGTGGCACGTTGCGCAAACCCGCGTGACGAGCGGCTTGAAGACACATAACACTTGTGATACAGGCCCCGCCGGGGGGTATGCAAAGGCCGGGCGGAGGTGTGGCCAACCGGCCGCATCGCCGGCGACCTGAGGAGTTTGCAAGATGGTCTTCCAACACGTGCTGGCGATCGCGGTGATCCTGAGTGTGGCTGGCGTCGCTGCGCCGGCCGTCGCGCACGTCAACGCGGCCGGTGACGTGAATCGCGAACTGATGGCGGCAGCGGCCCACGGGCAACTGTGGCGTGTGCGCGACCTCGTCGAGGCGGGCGGGAACGTCAACTGGCGCGACGAGGAGGGCTACACGCCCATGACGTGGGCGGCGCAACACGGACACCTGCACGTGGTGGAGTTTCTGATCGGCCGCTATGCAGCCGTCAACCCGGCCGACCGGACGGGCTACACGCCGCTCATGTGGGCGGCCCAGGAAGGTCATGCCGGGGTGGTGGAACTGCTGCTACGGCGCGGGGCCAACCCCTACGTCACGGACCCCCGCGGGGCCAATGCGCTGACGCTCGCCCGGGCCGGAGGCAACGATCGGGTCTACGCCATTCTGCGGGAAGCCATGAATCAACCGAATCCGCTGGCCGCGCGCCCGGCTTCGCCAGGCATGGGGGCCGTGTATCCCGTGGCACCGCCCAGCTGGACCACGACAGGCGGCCCGGGCAGCTGGGGGGCCGGGGCCGTGAGGCCGCCGGGCAGCTTGGCGGCACCGGCGGCGCCAGGCTGGGACGGCCAGGCCGGGATGGTCGGCGAGTTTTCGCAAACGCCTGTCTTGCCGCCGATCTATGACAGCTATCGGTCGAAACCGCTCGACAAGAACCACGGCGCGGTGGTGGCCAAGAAATCCTGGGCCGTCAGCCGTCTGGCCGATGAGAGCTATCGTTTCCGCGCCGACTACTCCAGTTACGTGGCCGCCACCGCCACGCACATCGGCTGGGACGCCATGGGCACGCTGAACGACCCCGACGTGGAAGTCGGCAAGTACCTGAATGCCATGTATGCCAATCTGATGAAGGGGCGAGACCTCTCCCGGGCGCGCCGCGACCTCGGTCGGGCCAAGAACGTCCAGGATGCGCGGGGAGAGAGCCTGTTTTCCCGCTACATCATCGAAGCGGACAACATCTTGCGCGACGCCGGCTGGTAAGTCCCCCGCGCCGTCCCCGTCGAACCTTGGAGGCCCAGGTGGGCCGGCAAAAACGGGTTCAAGGCGTCACTCTGACGCAACTGCTGGGCCGTGAAGAGGGTGGCATCTGGCGTCTCGCCACCGACCTCGTCGGTGGTCAGCCCCGATGCCGCCAGCAACTTGCCAAAGTCCGCGGCGGCCGCCACCAGCTGTTCCCGGGAGGACCGTTCCTCCGGCTCGGCCTCGATCTCGAAACGCTCCCGCCAACGCCCCGCGTCATCGCGACTCTCGTCAAAGTGCAGGCCCAGCTTCAGGCCGCCACCCACCTCTTCTCGCGGCAGGGTGACCGTCCAGCCGTTGCGACGTTTCATGGCGCTGGGGAACAAAGCCGCCTGGGCCGGCCCCCCAAAGGGCTGCTGGCCTGCCCAGGCGGGCAGGGCACGCCACTGGCGATCCACGTCGCGGGCGCTGGCCAGCAGCGGCGGGCCCCCGAGATCGAGTCGCAAAAAGAAAGCCTGGGTGGCGAGCCGGAGCGCCCCCGCGGCGTCATCCGCGAGGCGTCCCTCCCAGGTCTCCACGATCGAGAGGGTGACCGGCAAGCCGACCGGCGCAATCGTGACCCGCTCCACCCCCCGCGAAACCTGCCACTCGGTCTTCTCGCCCTTGAGTTTCAAGCGTAGTCTGGGCGCCTCGGGCTGTTGCATGCGCCGGAATCGCTCCCCGTCCCAGCAGTCGTAACTGTAATCCAGGCGTGACGTTTCCGCGCGCCAGGGCAAGGCCGACTGGAGGCGCCGGAAGCCAGCCTCCGTGAGCGGCAAACGCAGCTCCGGCAGGCGTCGCCCAGCCGCCAAAGGCTCTTCCTGAGCGCGCCAGATCCCGGTCTGACTGGTCGCCGGCCTGGCCGGTGGCACCAGGACACGCCCCTGACCACAGGCCGTCAGCAGGGTGGTCAGGCAAAGACAGGAAAGCACGTGCTGGCGCATGCGCCGATGGTAAGGCCTCGTCATGAACCGGTTATCCGCCCGAACGGGCGAGAACTTGCCTCCCGAGCCTCATCCCGTGGCGAATCGGATGCGGCCCGAGCGCCCTGCGGGCAGCCTGCGCCCCCGGACCGCAAGGGCGGCTGCCGTCCTCTCCCGCTCGCGCTGGTCGCGACGCTTACGGCGGTGACAGGGAACGTTCGCGACCAGTTTCCCCCAAGGCACGCCAGAGCTCGGCCACGGCCCGATGGAGCTCGGCCTCCGCGCGCACCTCGGCCACTTCGGCCACCCCCCACAGGGCGCGCGCGTCCGTGAGCTCGACCGCCTGGCCCACCCCATCCCGATAGCGCCTCAGCGCCAGGCGCCAGGTTTCTCGTGCGGCGCGGAAGCGCGCCGCGGCCGCCGGTCGCCGATCGCGTGCCCCGCGCAACCCCCAGTAGGCCTGCTCCACCTCCAGCCGCACGCGGCGGGCGCGCTCCGCCTGCAGCGCCGCGGCCGCCTCCGCTTCGGCCCGAGCAGCCTCCCAGCGACGGGTCAGGGCATACCCCGTGAACAACGGCAGCGACAGACTCACGCCGCTGGACCAGAGGGGGGCGGGCGACGCGTCCCGCACCCGCACCCCATAAGAGGCATCGGCCACCAGTTCCGGCCAGCCGGAACGCGCTGCGGCGTGCGCCCGCGCGGTCCCGGCCTCGGCCTGCCAAGCGGCAGCCACCAGCGCAGGATGACGCGTCATGGCCCGCGCCACCAGGTCGACCAGCGGCTGGTTAACCAGCGCCGGCAACCCCGAAAAAACCGGCTCGCCAGCCGGTATTTCATCGAGCGCCAGGGACGCCGCCAGGGCCCGCCGGGCACCCTCGGCCGCGGACCTGGCAAGGGCCAGATCCCCCCGGGCCGCCTCGCGATCGGCCTCGATCCGCACGGCCTCGATCTTGGGCCGGCGGCCCGCCTCCCAGAAGGCCAGGGCCTGACGATAGACCACGCTGGCAGCCTGAAAACCGTCCTCGGCCGCACGCGCCTCGGCCCGCGCGCGGGCCCAGTCGAAATAGGCTCGCCGGGTGGCGCAGGCGGCCTCCACCATGGCGATCTCCACCTCGCCCTGCCAGGCCGCGGCCTGCGCATCGGCCTCCGCCGCGCGCTGGGCGGTCCGGCCAAAGTCAAACAGCTGTTGTCGGAGCTGAACGCCAGCGGCCGAGAGCTGAAATGGCTGCGCCGCCGTCTGAGAGGGCGACACATTGGTGGTCAGCGCGGTCGCGGCCTCACCCGAAACCTGGGGCCAGTAGGGCGCCCGCGCGGCGGCTGCCTGCGCGGCGGCCGCCGCGGCGTGGGCCCGAGCGGCCGTGATGGCGGGGTGACGCGCCACCGCCACATCCACGAGGGCTTCCAGGGCCAAGGGCGCCGCCTCGACCGGCAGCGGCATCCCCAGCAGACACGCGCAAAGGAACCAGACGGGCATGGGCCCCTCATCCAGGTGCGGCAGGCGACACGTGGGGGTCACCGCCGTGCGATCAGGCCGGCAAGGGCAAGGTGAACCAGAAGGAGTTGCCCGCCCCCGCCACGGCCCGCAGGCCGATCCGGCCCCCGTGGGCCTCGATGATCCGTCGGGCAATGAACAGCCCCAACCCGAGGCCCGGACCTTTCCGCACATCCAGGGATTCCACCTCGTGCCAGCAAACCGGTAAAGGCGGCTGCACGTGCGTCAGCAAACATTCACTGCGATCGTCCACCGAGACGCCCAGCCGCCCCGGCATGAGAAAGCCGCGCAGGCTCACGACGGAATCAGGCGGGGCCAGATCGATCACGTGACCGAGCAGCCGCGAGAGCGCATCGCCGAGGCGCGGCTCATCCCCCTGCAGCAGGGGCAATTCGGACGGCAGGCGCAGGGTCAGCTGCAGGCCCTTGGCTTGCGCCCGCGGTGCCAGCAGCGTCAGCACATCGCGTCCCATCATCGCCAGGCAGAAGCGCTCCCGCTGAAGCGAGGTCTGCCCGGTGGCCAGCGCCGCGGCCGTCAGCACATCACCGATCACCGCGCTCAGCTGCGCCTGGGCTTCGCGCAGGCTCTGCAAGACCCCGGCCACGGTGTGGCTCTCTTCCTGAGCCTCCAAGGCCAGTTCCAGCGTGTCCTGCAAGCCCGTGACCAGCTGCAGCGGCGTGCGCAGCTCGTGGGCGAGTAAGGCCAGCACCTGGGCCTTGACCTCATCGTGCCGACTCGGAGCCTTGTGTCTGCCTGGATGGCGACAAGGGCGGGCGGCGCTTGGGGAAGGCCCGCCGAGTGGCGGGTCGCACGCCCGCGGCGACGGGGACAGGGAGACGCTCACCGGAGTCAGGGAAGTCATCAAACACACACCTTGGGCAGGGCAGCGGCCGACCCTCCTGAGGGAGGCGACCTGGGCTCGCCGACGGACCCGACGAGTATAGGCTCGAATTTTCCAGTCGGGCAATCATGGACAAAAAAGGTCGAAAAAGGAGTGACGAGCGTCCGCCGCTTCCCTGGGGGCAGGGCGCGCCGCGCCGACCTTTGGTGACATGAGGAGGGGCCGCGGCCACGCCCGAAACACACGCCAGGGAAGCCGGCATCTGGGTTTCAGACGCTTGTCTCCAGAACGCTGAGGCGTCAAGCGGCTTGGACCCACGAGAGGCGCCCAAATGCTTAACAAAAGTTTACAATTATTCTTTCAGCCGCGCCGAGTGAGACCGTCCCGCCCCCTCAGCGAGGGGTCTCGGGCGCCGGCCGGGTGATGCCCTCGAGGTAGGCGGCCAGGTAGGCGGCCGTCCCGAGGGTGGCCTCGTACAGCGCGACCGGGTGCAGATCCACCTCATCGGGAAATTCGCCGATCACGCCGTGGACACTGGGGCTGATCTGCCCGTGGGCGAAGACGTCCTGCAAGGAATGCAATCCGCATCCGAGCTCGATTTCCGCCTCCTCGAAGGCGCCCAGGCGGGCCATCTCGATGGCCCTCGCCAGGTGCTGCGAGGCATACACCAGCCGGCTGTCCTGCGCGTCCCGGTCGAGATTGAAGTGGCGTGGCATCCCCTGAAAGGGCGACGGGCCGGTCTTGCTATACGGGGTGGTGTTGTCGTCGATGCCCTGACTGTGGCTGGCGAGTCGCCTGGCCGTGTCCTCCGAGAAGCCCAGCGAGCGGGCGATCGTGAGGGTGCCGTAGCGCGGATGCTCGGCACCAGGCAGCGTCGGCAGCCCGTAATGAAAGTCGGGACCGAAGCGCCACTTCAGATCGCCCACGCGCTTGAGCGCGTCGCGATAGCGCTGCTGGGGCGATTCGCCCGTGGGACGCGGGGTCTGCCGTACCGGCAGGGGCTGGCGCCACGCTTCGCGCAAGGCTGCCGGGGCTTCCACGATGGCATTGGTCAGACTGGTCAGCCCCAGGAACAGATCAGGCTGGGCCCTCGCCAGGTCGAAGGCCCGCTGCTGAGCCCAGATCTCTTCGCCCTGATAGGTCGTGGTCGGTCGATACTCGGGCATGGCCTGGAGCGTCTGGAGAAACCCCCGGTCAGTCCGGCCTCCGGAACGAACCCCGACCAGCCCCAGCTGGGCCAGGAACCCCTGTGGGTCGAAAGCCTCCTGGGGAAGGCCATTTTCCAGGGAGGCCAGATAGGCCTGGCGCGCCTCCTCCGTCTTGAAGCGGGCCGGCTTGCCCATGAGGCGTTCGGCGATCGCGATCTGCTCGCGCAACGACGGGGGCCGGTAGGTCGGCTGGGCGTCCCGCTCCTCCCGCGTGCGCACCCGCACATCGCCGGGAAGGAGTGCCTGGGCTGGCGCCTCGGGTGCAGCCGGCCGACTCGGCCCCTCAGGGCCCCGTCCGCCCCCCTCCGCGCGAACAGCCCCAGCATCCAACGCACGCACCATCGCGCCCACCTCCACGATCACGCTCCATCCCACCCGATGGGTATGTGGCCCAACCCTGGCCTGAACCCTATTAAGAAGCACGTAAGCAATGGTTAATAATTGTTTAAATTTTACAGGACTCAAGTCCTGATAAAGCCAGAAAAGCGGTCAAAACCAATGGTTTCAAGCGTACAGAACCAGGTTCCCCGGACGCGCCAGCGAGAGCCCCAAGGCTCGGCTGCCGCGTGGGGCAGGACGTCACGCCGGGTTAGCGAGTCCTGAGCGGGCCACGTCATTCTCCGGCCTGCCCCACCTCGACCCGAACCACCTGCCAGATCTGGCATTCGAGCAAAGGAAATCCGTCCCCGATGCAACGACACGTTTCCCTCCTTCGAGACCGCCTGCCCGTGCTCCTCGCGCTGGCATTGACGGCCTGCCAGGCCCCCGGTCAGCTGCCGGCCGCCCGCCCCCCCGCCCAGGCCAGCGACACCAAGACGCCCCCCCTGGCGGGCCAGTATCGCCTGCAAGCGTTGGACGAGCCGCTCGATGTGGTCGTGCGTTACCGGGCCGATCGCCAGGCGCGGGCACGGGCCCTGGCCCAGCAGGTGCGCCAACTGCGCCTGGCCCGGGCCGAAATCCTGCGCAGTGGCAGCCTCACCCAGCGCGATGCCCTGCTGAGGGCGCTTCGCCAGGACCCCGCCGTGGCCTGGGCCGAACCCGACTACCGCTTTGCCATGAGCGAGAGCAACGACCCGCAATTGCCCAAGCAGTGGGCCATTCCGACGATCCGCGCTGAACAGGCCTGGCCCCAGGCCCAGGCCAGCGGCGTCACCGTGGCGGTGCTGGATACCGGGGTGGACCAGCGTCATCCCGACCTGCAGGGTCAGATCGTGGCCGGCAGCGACCTCGTCGATGGTGACCGCGACCCGCAAGACCAGCAGGGGCACGGCACCCACGTCGCCGGGACGATCGCGGCCCGCCTGAACAATGGCGTCGGCGTGGCCGGCGTCGCGCCACAGGCCAAGATCCTGGCCATCCGAGTGCTGGATGCCCAGGGTTCAGGCGCCATGTCCGACATTGCCGATGGCGTGCTCGCCGCCGTCGACGCGGGCGCTCGGGTCATCAACCTGAGCCTGGGCGGTTCGTCCGATGGCCAGACCCTGCGAGCCGCCATCGAACGGGCCCAGCAGGCCGGTGTGCTGGTGGTGGCGGCGGCCGGCAACGAGGGCAGTGAGAGCCTCAGCTACCCGGCAGCCTACCCCGGCGTGGTGTCCGTCGGCGCCAGCACGGCCAAAGACACGCGCGCCAGCTTTTCCAATTTCGGTCGCTGGGTCCAGATCGCCGCCCCCGGCGATCGCATCCTCAGCACCCAGCTCGGCGGCGGTTACGTGTCGCTGAGCGGCACCAGCATGGCCAGCCCGCACGTCGCCGCCGTGGCGGCTCAGGTGCGCGCCCTGCGACCAGACTGGGGCCTGGCACAGGTTCGCTCAACCCTGCTGAGCACCGGGCAGCCGGTCCGGGGTTTCGAAGCCAACCCCGCGCTGCGCCGCCTCGACGCCTGGGCCGCCGTGCAGGCCGCCTCGGGCAGTCCGACGCCGCTCCCCACGACGGAACCCTCCCCCAGCCCGCTGCCGACGCCTGAGAGCCCCCGGCCGACCCCCCCCGCGCAGGAACCAGCGCCCTCGCCCAGCCCGGTGGCCCCTCGGCCCACCCCCGTGGTCCGCCCCACCGCCCCGCCCGAACCCGATCTTCGGCTCGAAGCGATCCGCGCCATGGCTTCCGGCACGCGGGCCCGCATTCGCTGGCGCACCAACCTGCCCGCCCGAGGTGAGGTCCGGTACGGCGAAGGCGCAGAGCTGGAGCAACGCAGCCCCACGGAGGGGGGCCAACCGAGGCGTCAGCAGCAGGTGCGCCTGGCCGGCCTCAAGCCCTGGACGATCTACCAGTATCGCGTCCACGCCGTGAGCCCGGCTGGTCAGGAGGTGGTCGGGCCGCTCGAGAGCTTCCGCACCGGCTGGTGAGCGGCCGCCGCAGGGCTCAGGCCAAGCGCGGCCAGCTCCTCCAGAAACAAGGCCTCCCAGCCACGGTTGGCGGCCGGACTGGCCGGGCTCGGATGGCTGACGCGGCCGATGCCAAGCGCCATGCCCGCCAGGGCATGGCGCGCCCGGGCTTCGGCGAAATGGCCCACGCCAATCACCCAGGCCGGTTCCAGCAATTCCACGACCCGCCGCATATGGCGATCGCAGACGGCCAGCAAGGGGGCGCGTTCGCGAACCGGTAACTGATCCGGCGTACGGTTGCGGCCGCTCGCCTCCAGGAACATCAGGGGACAGTAGTTGAGCACCAGATGGTCCTCGAAGAAGGCATCGGCGTCTCCGAAGGCACGGGCGATCGCCCCCCACCAGCGCCGCCCCGAGACCTCGCTGCGGGGACAGGCAAAGCCCAGCACCGGACGCGCCGGATGGGGGCTGAGGGGCGCTCCGACCGGCTGTTCGAGCCCCAGAAAGTCTCGCACGGAGGCGATTTCCCCGAAAGGCACACCCGTCTGTGCCATTCCGTAGGGGCCCGGGTTCATCCCCCAAAAAAGCACCCGCTTGCGACCCTGCCCGTAGCGTTCAAGGTAGGCCAGGTGGCAGGAGCGGGCGTATTCCAAGGGGTTGTAGACGTGGGTGACAGGGGGCGCGAAAGACAAGCCCTGCACCGCGTGGGACAGTTCCGCGGCGGCCTGTTGCAGCGCAAGCGATACCGGATGCGAGGCAGCCAAGCGAGTCGCTAACCAGCGGCGAGAAGGGCGTCCAGTTCGGTGGTGGCGGCCCCCATCGCCTCTGTGAACTGCGCCATCTGATATTCCCCCGTCGAGATGTCCTGGGTCATGCGCACCACCTGGTCTTCCAACCCCTTGATCCTGGCTTTGAGACTGGCGATCAGTTCAGGCGATGCCTTGGCATTAATCGCTGCGCTCAGCTTGCCCCGCATCACCGCCAGCTTCCCTTGCAGTACGCCCAATTGCTTGCCCAGTTTCTGCAGGCGCAGACCGAGGGTCGCCATCTTGACTTTCAGCTTGGCGATGAGTTGCCTCAAGGTCTCAATTCGGTTCTTGCGCCGCCAGGCGGCACGGGCTCGCTCCGCCCGGGCAGCGGACTCGGTGGGATCGGTCTCAGACAGCGAATCGGTGCCGCGGCGCCAATCGGTGGTTTCATCGGCACCGGCCACTGCCGCATTCAGGCCGTCCCAGATCGAATTGCCATCCACCGCCACCATCCCCTGGCGGGTCCTGCGAAGGGCCGGCCCGGCGGATGGACGGGGGCGCGGCGGCGGAGGCGGGAGACGTTCCAACACGGCAGGATCGAGCGGGCGCGTTCCCACCGGCGATGGTGGAAGATTCATCAACGGAGCGGTCACGGAGCCAACCGGAGCCACGGGGTCCATTGCATCTCCTCCCGACAATCGGGCCAAGCAGCTGGCAAACGCCTCGTTCGCAAGCCCGAAGGTCCCTCTGCTGGTCGCTTACCCTGAAACATCGCGCTTCAATCCACTCGCTCGGGACGGCCCCCCAGAATTCACTCGCGCACCCTTGGCCATTTCAGCCAGGCAGCTTCGTCGGTTTGCATGATGGCCAAGCCATGAAGCCCGCCTATCGTCAAAACCGTCCCCCCGCGCGTCACTGCAGGAGGTATGCGCCATGACCAACGAATATCTGTCTTATGCCGTTCCTGCCCAGGCGGCCCCGTCCCCGTGCAGCGATCCGCGCGATGCCCGCGCGGCCTTTTTCTGGGAACTGGAACTGGCTGAACTGAGGAGCCTGGTGCCGCAGGCCTTCCCGCTGGAAGCGGTGGGCCTGACGCCGGCCCCCCTGAGGGGCTAGCCAGGCAGCAGCGCGTGGGCGATCGCCGCGGCCTGTCGGGCCAGTTCCGGCACCGCGGTCGACTCCCACGCGCCCCCCTTGCGCAGCGGGCCCAGGGCCCACAGTCCCCGAGATGGTAAGCCGTCCTCGTCCCGCAGACAGCCCACCTCATCCACGTCGAGCCCGAGATGCAACGGGTCGAGGCGCGCCAGGCCGGTGCCCAGCAGGTCGAGCACCAGCGGGTGACGGTTACGTCGGTGGTTGCCATCCGGCCCCGTGCAGACCACCACCCGCGAGACCTGCCGGGATTCCAGGCCGTGGGGCGATCGCCATTCCACCGTGACCGCCTCACCGCTCGGGCGCAAGCGCTGCACGCGCGCCGGTTGCACCACCAGGCGCCCCTCGGCGCGGGCGCGTTCAAAGGCCGCCGCCACCGGCGGCGCCAGGCGCTGCCGATGCTGCTCCCACCAGCCCTTGGCGTGGCGCAGGAAGCGCCGCCGCTCGACCAGCGGCAAGCGCTGCCAGAGCGCGTTCAGGTCAGGGCGCCAGCTGTCCAGCACGGCCTGCCAGCTGGCTCCGCGCTGCGCCTCCCAGGCCACCTGGGCGCGCAGCTGGCGACACAGCTGCGACATCCGGGTGGGCAACGCCGCCACATCCAGGCCGCCCCCCACCCCCACCACCTGCCAGGCGGGCGGCACCTGACCGCGCCGAGATAGCAAGGTGACCCGTCCCGCCTCCGAACGACCCAGCAAGCGGAGCGCCACGTCGATAGCCGTCAGGCCCGTGCCGAGCAGCAACGCCTCCTCCCCGGCGGGCAGGGGCCGCGTGGCCGAGGGCGCCCAGGGATCCGGCTCGAACCAGGGCGCCTGTTCCGGCCACGTCAGCCCCCAGGCTCCGGACCCGGGCGGTCGCAAGCCCAGCGCGAGCACCACCTGCTCGACATTCAGGCAGGCCCCATCCGCCAGGCGCAGGCGAAACCCGCCCGGCTCGGGCAAGAGGCCCACCACTTCCCCCGGTACGACTCGGAAGCGGGCCGGCGAGGCCTCGACCGCTTCGTTCAGACGCGAAACCAGGTAGTCGCCGTAGGTGCCGCGCGGCAGAAACGCCCGGGCGTCAGCCTCCCCGCCGGCGGCTGCCCACCAGCGAAGCAGGTCCTGAGGGTCCTGCGGGTCCAGGCTCATCTCGCCGGCCGGCGTGTTCAGCAGATGCAACGGGTCGCGCGTGGCATAAGCCACGCCGCGTCCGAGCGCCGCCGGCTGACGTTCGATCAGGGTCAGCTCGAGCGCGTGCTCGGGCGCGGCAAGGCGGAGCAACTGCCACGCCACCGCCGTGCCGCTGAAGCCGCCCCCGATGATCGCCACCCGCACCGTGTCTGTCGCCGCCATGCGGCCATGATGCGGGCTGGGGGGAGAGGCCGCAAGCGCGGCGCCAGCGGTGCTTGCCCTGCTGGATCAAACGTGGGATCGTGAAACGCCCGCCGAGCTTCTCGGCACCGCACGGACCTCCTGTCGCATGTCTGGCTGCCCGATGCAGATGGCTTTCGATTCTCCAGGCGCCACCGCTGGCGCAGGCGCCCGGCCATGACCGCCCGGCGCGATCGCCCGCCGCCCCCCTGGCGGCACCTGCCCCTGCTCGCCCAGCTGGTTCGCCGCGATGTGGCGGCTCGCTATCGCGGCAGCTGGCTGGGGCTGGGCTGGTCCCTGCTGCAGCCGCTGCTGCTGCTGGCGGTCTACACCTTCGTCTTCGGGATGGTCTTTCCGTCCCGCTGGCCCCAGGCCATGCCGGGGCAGGCGGGTTTTGCCGCCGCGCTGTATTGCGGCCTGCTGCCGTTTAGCGTGCTGGCCGAGTGCCTGGCGCGCGCGCCAGGACTCGTGCTGAACCATCCGAACTATGTGAAAAAGGTGGTCTTTCCGCTGG
Organism: Candidatus Sericytochromatia bacterium; assembly: GCA_035285325.1. Classification (NCBI taxonomy): domain Bacteria; kingdom Bacillati; class Candidatus Sericytochromatia; species Candidatus Sericytochromatia bacterium. The sequence continues at coordinate 10,197 of JAYKJB010000067.1, read as the reverse complement.
CGCTCCTGGCCTGGGTGCCGCTGGGCACGGCCCTGTACCACGCGGGGCTTGGCTTGCTGCTGCTGCTCGCCTATCTGAGCCTGACCCGGGCGGGCCTGGGACCCGCGTTGCTGACGCTGCCCCTGCTGCTCGTGCCCTTGGCGGGCCTGTGCCTCGGCTGCGGCTGGGGGCTTTCGGCCCTCGGCATCTACCTGCGCGACGTGGGTCAGGTGGTGGGGCTGGGGACCACCCTGCTGCTGTTCCTCTCCCCGGTCTTCTATCCGCTCGCGGCCGTGCCCGTGCCCTATCGCGATTGGCTGGCGCTCAACCCGCTCACCGCGCTGATCGAACAGACGCGGGCGATCGTCCTGTGGCAGCAATGGCCGGATCCCGGCAGCGTCGGGGCGCTCTGGCTGGGGTCCGGCCTGATCGCCGCGGCCGGTTACGCCTTTTTTGAACGCACCCGGCGAGGGTTCGCGGATGTCCTGTGAACCAGCCGGCGCGGCCAGCCCCCCCGTGATCCGCGTCCACGGGCTAGGCAAACGTTACCGCCTGCAAGCGCCCGGCCTCGCGCGGCTCAAGGAGGTGCTGTGGGGGGACGGCGGAGCCTCGCCGCACGATTTCTGGGCCCTGCGTGACGTGAGTTTTTCGGCGCAGCGGGGCGAGACGCTGGCGCTGATCGGACGCAACGGCAGCGGCAAGAGCACCCTGTTGCAGCTCTTGGTGGGCACGCTGGCGCCCTCGGAAGGCACCGCCGAGGTCGGCGGGCGGGTGGCCGCCTTGCTGGAACTCGGTGCCGGTTTCAACCCGGACTTCACGGGGCGGGAAAACGTTCAGTTGAATGCGGCCCTGCTCGGGCTCGGGCCGGATGAACTGGCGGCCGAATTCGAGGCGATCGCGGCCTTCGCCGAGATCGGGGACTTCCTCGACCAGCCCGTGCGCACCTACTCCAGCGGCATGCTGGTCCGGTTGGCCTTCGCGGTGGCCGTGCACACCCGTCCCGAGGTGCTGATCATCGATGAGGCGCTGGCCGTGGGCGACTTCCTGTTCCAGCAGAAATGCTTTCATCACCTGGAGACGGTCCTGGCCGGCTGCACCAAGCTGCTGGTCACGCACGACATGGCGGCCGTGGCGCGCCTGGCCGACCGGGCGCTGGTGCTGGAAGGGGGCCGCGTGGTGTTCGCGGGCGGCCCCTCGGATGCCATCACGGCCTACCAGCGACGGTGCCGCGGGCTGAGCCGGCCAGCCTCCCCCGCGATGCCCCCCGCGCCTGCTCCGACCGCCCTGAGCGAGAGCTGGGAGGCCATTCCCGAGTCCCGCCGCAGCGGCCGACAGCAGGCCCGCATCACGGCCTTTGCCTGTGCGGTGGGCGGGGATCCGACCCGCCGCCGCGTGGCCCCGGGCGAGCGCGTCAGCTGGCGGGTGCGGCTGGAACTCGACGCACCGCTGACAGCCCCCATCCTCGGCTACCAGGCGCAAGACCGCTTCGGTACCGTGCTGTTCGGCGACAACACGGCCTCATGGCCCCAGCCGCTGGCGCCTCTGCCCGCCGGCCAGCACGAACTGGCTTTCAGCCTGCGCTGGCCGACCATCGCGCCCGATCGGGTCGGCCTGACCTTCGGCCTGGGCGACGGTCAGGACGCGCTCCACCACCAGATCGAATGTTGGGCCCACAATGTGGTCGTGCTGGAGAATGACCCGGGCGTGCCGGTTCACGGCCTGTTCAACGTGCCCTTGGAAGCCCTGACCGAGGCGGAGTACCCCGCATGAGCGAACGTCCCTGGCGCTGCCACGCCGCCTGCTTCGAGGCCGACCAGCTCAACCCCATGCTGGCCGTCTCGCCCTGGGCCGGCCATCGCGCCTTCGTGTACGACTGGGTCGTCTGGATGCGCCCGCGCACGCTGGTGGAACTGGGCAGCCATTACGGCTGCTCGCTGTTCACCTTCGCCCAGGCCGCCAAGGACCACCGCCTCGACCTGGCGATCACGGCCGTCGACACCTGGGCTGGCGATGCCCACACGGGCCCCTACGACGCGTCCGTTTTCGCGCTGGTCGAACGCACCCGCCAGGCTCACTTTGCCGACCTGTCGCTGCAGCTACGCCGCGAAAGCTTCGCCGCGGCTCGGGCCGGCGTGCCGCCCGGCAGTGTGGACCTGCTGCATCTGGATGGGTGCCACGACTACGCGGCCACGCGGGCGGATGACGAGGCCTGGCGCGACGCCCTCGCGCCGGACGGGGTGATCCTGTTCCACGACGTGGCGCCCGACTGCGGCTACGGCTCGGCCCGCTACTGGGCCGAGCTGCGCGCGCAGCATCCGCATCTGGAATTTCTACAGCACAGCTACGGGCTCGGGCTGCTGTTCCCCAAGGGCGATCGCCGGCTGCGCGACTTCATCCAAACCGGCGCTGCCGACTGGCTCGAATACTACCGGCATCAGGCCGAGGCCGCCCTGCTGGGCCGGCAGGTGCAGGATCAGGCACACCAGCTGGAGGCGCGCTGGGGGATCATGCAGCGGATGGAGGCCATGATCCAGGACCGCGACGCGGCGATCGCCTCCCAGGCGCGCCTGCTGGAGGAGCGCTGGGGGGTCATGCAGCGGATGGAGGCCATGATCCAGGACCGCGACGGGGCGATCGCCAGCCAGGCACGCCTGCTGGAGGAACGCTGGGCCATCATGCAGCAGCTGGAGGCCCTGATCCAGGAGCGCGACGCGGCCCTGGCTGCGCGGCGCCTGGGGCCTTCCCCGGGGGGGCACGCGTGAACCGGTCGGCCGACCAGCCAGCAGGGCAGCCCCTGGCGACCCAGCTGCCCGAGGCGCGCCCGGAGTGGCTCTGCCTGGACCTGTTCGACACGCTGCTGGCGCGCCGGGTCCATCCGGAGGACGTGAAGCGGCTCGTGTGCGAGCGGTTGAGCCGGATCCTGCCGCTGGGCCTCGATGGGGGGGCCCTCTATGCCCGGCGCGCCGCGCTGGAGCGCCGGCTGTGCGAGGCCAACCAGGCACGCGGGCTCGACTTGGAGTTCAGCCTGCCGGAGGCGCTGCGGGCGCTCTGGGAGGCCCTGCCGCCGGGGGCCGGCGTGTCGCAGGCGCAGTTTCTGGCCTGGGGCGAGGCGCTGGAAGTGACGACGGAGTGCGCCCTGACCATCCCCGACCCGGAAGGCCTGGCGCTGCTGCAGCAGGCCCGCCAGGAAGGGCTGCCCTGCTGCCTGGTCAGCGACTTTTACATGCCGGCCCCCTGGCTGCGGCAGCTGCTGGGCTTCCACGACCTCGAGCGGCATTTCCACCACGTCATCGTCTCCGCCGATACCGGCTTGACCAAGCGCAGCGGACGCCAGTGGCCGGGGGTGATCGCGGCCTTGCAAGCCCCCCCGGCGCAGCTGGTGATGGTGGGCGACAACGCCGAGGCCGATTTCGAGAACGCCCGCGCCCACGGCCTGCAGGCCGTGCATCTGGATCGGCGCGCGCGCCAGGCCGACTACGCCGCCTGGTCCCGGGCCGCGCGGGCCCCGCGCGCCGGTGCCGCCCTGATCGCCGAGGCGCTGGCCCCGACCGAGGGCTCGGTCTTCCCGGAACTGGCCCTGTCGCTGTTCTGCTTCACCGAGGCGCTCGCGGACCGCTTGCTGCGCGACGGCGTGCGGGACGTCTTCTTTCTGGCACGCGAGGGGCAGCTGCTCAAGCGCCTGTTCGACGCCTATCAGGCCCGCCGTTACCCGCAGGCGCCCTTCGCGATCCGCAGCCACTACCTGGAGGCCTCGCGGCGCGCCACCTTCCTGCCCTCGCTCGGGCCGCTCGAACACGAGACCTTCGAGACCCTGTTCCGCCAGTATCGCCGCATCTCCCCGCTGGAATTTCTGCAGAGCCTGGGGCTGGAGGCGGAATGGCCCGACTGGGGCGACCCGCCAGGCCTGGACTGGACGCGGCGCGAGGCGGATTTCCCCAGCAGCGAGGCCTGGGCGCGCCTGCGGGCGCTGCCGGCCTTCCAGGCGGCCTATGCCCGGGCCCGGGCAGCCAGCCAGGCCGGCCTGAGCGCCTACCTGGCCGGCTTTGCCCGGCAGCAAGCCGACGAGCGGCTGGTGCTGGTGGACGTCGGCTGGAAGGGCACGATCCAGGATCATCTGAGCCGCTTCCTGGCCCAGGCACCCGAGCTGGGTTTCCGCCAGGTCACGGGCTACTACCTCGGCCTGGTGGCCCCGGGCGCGGCCGGCCCGGGCAACGAGAAGCACGGCTTGCTGTTCGATCTGAACCAGGGGAGCGCGCCCCAAGCGGCCGTGTTCAATGAGAATCGTGCCCTCTTCGAGGTGGCGCTCGGCGCCGATCACGGTGCAGCCAGCGGCTACGCGCGGGGCGAGGACGGTCGTGGCCTGGTGCGGCGCAGCCCCTTCGAGGAGGCCGCACTGTACCAGCAACGGGTAGCCCCCCTGCAAGCGCAGCTCGTGAGCCGTTTCAACCGGCTGGACGAGGACCTGCAACGCCAGATCTACGCCCCGGACTGGTTGTACGCCGAAACCACGCGCCACCACGCCCGCATGGTGTTTGCGGCCACGCCCGCGGAGCGTCACTGGTTCCAGACGATCTTTCACCTCGAAAATTTCGGCGTCTTCGAACGGAGCCATTTCGATCAGGGCGAAACGGGCCACACGCTGCTCGCGCAAGCGCGATTCGCCTGGCAGCTGCTGCGGACACGCCCCCGCGGCGAGCTGGGCTTCTGGCCCTGGCTGCGCTGTCGGGAGCGCGGCGGGGCCTGGCTGGCAACCCTCTATCGCTGGTACCGCCTGCGCCCGGAGGTCCTGCGCCGGTGAGGATCGCCTTTTTCATCGGCTCCATCGATATCAGTGGCGGCACCTACGTGATCCTGCAGCACGCGCTGGCCGCCGTGGCGGAGGGCCACAGCGTGACGCTGGTGGCGCTGCTGCCCTACACGCCGGCCATGCGCGACTGGCACCCGGCCTTGCGGCAATTGCCGCTGTTCCCGCTCGCGGCGCTGGCCGAGACCCAGTTCGACCTGGCGATCGCCACCTGGTGGAAGACCGCGCTGGAGCTGCATCGCATCCCGGCCAAGCGCTATGCCTATTTCGTCCAGTCGATCGAGTCGCGCTTCTACCCCCCGGAGGAGCGGCCGCTGCGCCGGCTGGTGGAGGCCACTTACGACTGGGGCCTGCCCGGCATCACCGAAGCCAGCTGGATCCAAGCCCACCTGGCCAGGCAGCACAACCAGCCGCTGGCCCTGGCGCCGAACGGGGTGCGCAAGGACCTGTACCGGCCCGAGGGGCCGAGCGCCGCGCCGCGCCTGCCGCCCGGCCGGCTGCGCGTGCTGGTGGAAGGCCCCTTCGGCGTGCCCTTCAAGAACGTCGGGCGCACGCTGGCGCTCATGCGCCAGGCCAGGGTCGCGGAAACCTGGCTGCTCACCGCCAGCGACCTGCCCGCCTTCCCGGGCGTGGCGCGCCTGTTTTCGCGCGTGCCGATCGCGGCGGTCGCGCCCATTTACCGGGCCTGCGACGTGCTCGTGAAACTGAGCCTGGTGGAGGGCATGTTCGGCCCGCCGCTGGAGATGTTCCACTGCGGCGGCACGGCCGTCGTCTACCAGGTGACCGGCCACGAGGAATACATCGTGCCCGAGCACAACGCCCTGGTGCTGCCCTGCCACGACGAGGCGGGCGTGGTGGCCGCCGTGCGGCGCCTGCAGGAAGACCCCGCCCTGCTGGGCCGCCTGCAACAGGGGGCGCTGGAAACGGCCGCGCGCTGGCCGGATTGGCCCGAGGCCTCGCAGACCTTCTGGCAGGGGCTGTTCAGCCGGCTGGCGCACCAGCCGAGCCCGGATCGCGCGGCACTGACCGAATGGTCGGACCAGGCCTGGCAAGCCTATGCCGAGGCCGAACGAGAGCGACTGGCGGCCGCGCCCGGGCTGCGCCTGCGGCAGGCGCTGCAGCAGCGCCTCGACCGCCTGCCGCGCGCCTGGAGCCTGCCGCTGCGGATGGGCAAGTACCTCTGGAGCGCGCGCTAGCGACCCCGCACGCCGGTGTGGAAGAGCGCCGTGGCCAGGGCCTGCCAGGCCAGCACGGCCGTGAAGGTGCGGTCGAACGAGAAGCCCTCGCCACTGCCGCGCACGCCATCCAGCAGGTGCAGCGCCACGTAGACGAAGCCCAGCCCGAGCAGCCAGCGGCCCCAGCGCGGCAGGCGATCGCCGATCGCCACGCTCAGGGCCTCGCCCGCCAGCACCTCGCGCTGCAAGGCCAGCACCAGCCCGACAAAAGCCAGCGCCGTCAGCGCGAACGCCAGCGCGAGCAGGCCCAGCTGGAGCCCATCCAGCGGCATGCGGCGAGACAGGCTGACGCCGTGCAGCCCGGCCGCCAGCAGGGCCGCCGTCCAGCCGGCGATCGCCAGACCGCGTGACCTCATCACGATGCGCTCAATTGTTCGGGGCGCCGGCGGCTTCCCAACGCTTGAGCGTGTCCACCTCTGCGGGGGAGAGCTTCGGCGCAGCCCCCTTGGGCATGCGACCGGTCGAGACGTTGCTGATCACCCGCGCCAGCTGACCCGTGACCCCCGCGTGACTGGCCTGCCCCGCGGCATCGAACGCCGTCCAGCTGCCGGCAGCGGAGCCACCAGCCGAGTGGCATCCGGCGCATGAGCGGCTGAGCACCGGGGCCACATCCGCCTTGAACGAGACCGCCACCGGGGCCGTCCCGGAGGCTGCGGAGGGGGTGGCCGGGGCCGCTCCCTGGGCGGGTGGTGCCGTGGGCGTCGCCACCGGCGCTGCAGCGGGCTTGTCAGCAGACGCGGCAGGCGTCGAGGGGGAGGGGGTGCAGGCCCACAGCGTCAACAGGCCGACGGCGGAAAGAAGCCAGGTGCGGGTGAACAAGGGCAAGTCCTCTTCTCGGATCAGGGTGACGGGTTGGCCGCGGCCGGATGGGCCACGCCGTGGACGACGACTTTCACGTTGTCCTCCACCGGATTGAACAGCAAGGAGGGGCGCGGGATGGCGTGCGCCGTCAGCGAGACGTCGAATTCGGCCTCCACCGTCACGCCGCCGGGGCGCGCCAGGGCCGTGAGCGGAATCGCCACGGGAAGACTCACCCCGTGCAAGCTCAGCTGGCCGTGGGCGACGCCGGCCACGCGCAGGGCATCGCCCACCGACGCGCGTTCCTTCTCTTCGAAGCGCTGCACCAGCAGGGTCGCCAGGGGAAACTTCTGCACCTCAAGGGTGGCTGCCGCGTTGCCGTCCCGGTTGGCATTGCCGCTGCGAAAGCTGATCAGCGGCAACTCCAGGGTCATGGGCGTCTGCAGACGGTCCTTGAGGACCACGATCCGCCCCTTCAGGCCGTGTGAGACGCCCTTGACCCGATGCAGTGGATGCACCAGGTGGTAGTCGATCGTGCTGTCCGCCCCGAAGGCATAGCTGGCATCCAGACTGGTCGCCTGCACGCTGGTCGCTGCGGCCAACCAGGCCGACAGGGCACACAAAACCATCGAGCGTTTGAACACGAGCGAGCTCCTTCCGGTTACTGACCGAACGCCACCAGCCCAGCCGACAGGGCCATCAGGCTGAGGGTCGACCAGGCCGCTACCCCATGGCGCGCCACCACGTCGCCACCGACGATCGCGCTGGTCAAGCCCAGCCCCACGGTGGTCAGCATCCCGGCGCCGTGGACCCAGGCCAGGTTGCGATGAAGATTGGCCGAGCTCCAGGGGTTATCTTCCGGGTAGAGGGTCTGCGGCGGCGTGGTGAAAGCCAGCGTGCCGGTGGCCAGGTAAAGCCCCGTGGTCAGACCCGCCATGGCCAGATGTACATCCCGCCATTCGCCGGCGGCGCCACCACGCGCGCGCCACCACCCCAGGCCAGCGGTGGCCGCCATGGCGCCCAGCGTGCCAAGCGCCAGGCCCTGGTGTAACTGCAGCTGTTGCCCGCGAATCGCCATCGCGTTGGGGTCGAACGCCGGGACCTCCGGCGTCGGTTGGGTGGCGGCCGTGGGCAGGTCAGCCGCCCGAGCAGGGGGCAATACCCCCCCAGCCAGGAGCAGCATCAGGGCCAGTGCGGCCCCCCCCCGATACAGCCCTCTAGGAAGCCACGCGCGGGAAAGCGACATCCAACAGCCCCTTCTGCACAGAACCCGATACCATGTCGAAGCCACGTGACGGGCGCTTGCCGCCACGAGACGCTTCATACCCGAGCCATTCGCTCCCGTGACACGGAAGGCATCTAAAGTCAGCGGCCTGCACGGCCAGCCAACGCACGGAGTGCCGAAGTGAGCCGGACGAGGTGGCCGACGCGCACGACCCCCTTGCCAGCGCCAAAGGCGCCTTGCTATGGTGCGGAGGTGTTCCCTGCCCCGCCGACCTCGACGAGGCCTCGCCACGAGAATCCGGTCATGCTTTTCAACCTTTCCACCGCCCGCTTCGATGCCTTGCTCTCGGCCTTCCCACGCGCGCGGGTCATGGTGGTGGGCGACCTGTTCGCCGACGAATACCTCAGCGGCGAGGTGGCGCGCATCTCCCGCGAGGCCCCGGTCCTGATCCTGAAACACCGGGAGAGCGTGGTCTATCCCGGAGGTGCGGCCAATGCCGCGGCCAACATCGCGAGCCTCGACGGCCAGGTGCAGATGGCCGGACTGGTCGGCGACGACACCATGGGGCCGAAGTTACGCGCCGTGCTGGAAGGACGAGGCGTCGGCACGGTGGCGACCCTGGTTGACCCGGCCCGCCCGACCACCACCAAGACCCGCATCTCGGCCTCCTCCCAGCAAAGCGTGACGCAGCAGATCGTGCGCATCGACCGCGAGGAACGGGGCCCGATGACCCCGGAACTGGAATCGGCCTTGCTGGCGGCGATCGAAGCTCGCCTGCCGCAGCTGGATGCCTTGCTGCTTTCGGATTACGGCAACGGCGTCCTCACGCCGCGCGTGATCGCGGGCGTGCTGGCCCTGGCCGAGCAGCACGGCACGATCGTCACGGTCGACTCTCAGGGCGACCTGGCGCGCTTCCCGGGCTCCTGGATCCTGACGCCCAATCAACCCGAAGCCGAGAACGTGGTCGGCTTTCCGATCACCGATGCCGACAGCCTGATGCGGGCCGGCCGTGACCTGCTGGCGGCGGCCGCCTCCCGCAGCATGCTGATCACGCGCGGCGGCAACGGCATGGCCCTGTTCGAGGCCGACGGCTCGGTGACGACCATTCCGGCCTTCAACCGCTCGGAGGTGTTCGACGTGACCGGCGCGGGCGACACGGTGGTGGGCACCCTGACGCTGGCCTTGGCCGCCGGGGCCAGCTTCAAGGAGGCGATCGTGATGGCGAACGTGGCCGCCAGCATCGTGGTGCGCCGTTTCGGGACGAGCGTCACCACGCGCGAGGAATTACAGGAAGCCTGGTCAGGCCTGCTGCTGCAACCAGACCTGCGACCCGCCTGACCTCTCCCGCCGGATACCCAGCAGCTCGCAGAGGCCTGCGAGCCGCACCCGGGCGTTCAGGTCAGGTACTTGCGCAGGCCGGGCGGCAGCAGTTCCGTGAGCGCCAGGCGCCCCGGTCCCGCCAGCAGAATCGCCAGGGCCATCATCAGCAAGGTGAAGTTGTATTCATAGCCCTTGTTGGCCATCGAAAAGCCATTCTGGCCGTGGACCAGGGCGATCGCCCCGCCCATGATGACCACCAGGCTCCCCGCGGAGAAACGGCTCAGGAATCCGACCAGCAGACCGAGCCCGCCGAAAAACTCCCCGATCGCGATCAGGTAGCCCAGCACGGGCCCAAAGCCGCCGATCAGCTGGGCCATGCCCGCACCATCGAACCAGCCGAACAGCTTCTGCGCACCGTGAAACATAAACACGGCGGCCAGGCCAAGCCGGACGCAGAGCAGACCCAGGTCGACCATGCTGACCAGCGGCGGGCGTGAGGCAGAAGTCAGGCTATGAGAGGGCATCGGGAAAAGGAACCTCGAAACAATGATGACAGCTTCATCATACCTGAAGCCAGGGTCCTCGGCGAGACGGGGGGGGGCAGCAAAGGGTCCGAGAGAAAGAAAAGCCTAAGAATAAATTAAGCAATGGTTATATAAGCGGGGGGCAAATGGCGCAGCTGATCGCCAAGAAGCGCCTCCCAAGACGCTTGTCGGGCGCACAGACACGAACAAGCGTGCGCTGGCCATGTGGGTGGCCCTCTCTTCATCATGACGCTGCGCCCTTCATCTGGAGATTGTCTCGTGCAAGCCCACTGGATCGATTACGCCATCCTG
>JAYKJB010000066.1 GCA_035285325.1 Candidatus Sericytochromatia bacterium | reverse complement strand
TGCAGGTCTATCGGCCTTTCTATCAGGTGCCGCCACGCCGCAGCGTGACGGTCACGGCCGGCGCCCCGCAGGACCTCGGCATCACCAAGCTGACCAGCACGGTGGCCTACTTCGGCAAGGTGTCCGGTGTGGTGAAAGACGTGCAGGGCCTCCCGCTCGACGGCGCCGTGGCCCAGCTCGACCCGCCCGTGACCGACAGCCAGTTCACCGACGCCACCGGCAAGTTCACGCTCGACCGGATCCTGCCGGGCGAGTACCAACTGACGATCGCGGCCGGAGGCCTCAAACCGGTGATCGTGCCGGTCATGGTCGACAACAAGCCGAACTTCACGGTCACGCTGCCGGAGGCCATCACGCTGACCAAGGGCAGTGCCAAGACCGAGCCGCCCGTGATCAAGCCGCTCGAACCGGTCCCGGCGGCGCCGCCGCCATCGGCGCCCCCGGCGAGCGCTCCCCCGACGCCGACAGCCCCCGCTTCGGCGACCGTGGTGGCCACCCCGGTCGCCACCACGGTGGCCACGCCCCTCCCCGCGCCATCCTCCGCAGCCCCCAAACTCTCGCCACCGGTGGCGCTGAAGGGCGAGGTGAGCACGCTGGCGGGGTCAAAAGTGGGGGGCGCCAACGGCAAGGGCGCTTCGGCGCAGTTCTATGCGCCCGGCGGCATCGCGCTGGCGCCGGATGGCGTCATCTACGTCGCGGATACCGGTAGCAACCGCATTCGCAAGGTCATGGCGGATGGCATGGTGACGCTGCTGGCCGGCATGAACGCCGGTCTGGCGGATGGCACGGGCCAGGCCGCCCAGTTCTCGCAGCCAGAAGGCCTGGGCGTCGACGCCAAGGGCAATCTGTACGTGGCTGACAGCGGCAACTGCGCCATTCGCGTGGTCACGCCGACGGGAGCGGTGACCACGCTGGCCGGCGACGGCACCCCGGGGGCCAACGACGGCGTGGGCAAGGCAGCCCGTTTCACCTTCCCGAAAGGCCTGGCGGTCACGCCCGATGGCACCGTTTTCGTGGCGGACCAGGGCAACCAGCGCATCCGCAAGATCACGCCGGACGGCACGGTCTCGACGGTGGCCGGTTCCAGCTCGGGCTACGTGGAAGGTCCGGCCAGTGCGGCCAAATTCTGGGATCCCAGCGGCATCACCGTGAGCCCGGATGGCACCCTCTACGTGACCGAACTGGGGAATCATTGCATCCGCAAGATCACCCCGAGTGGCACGGTGTCGACGCTGGCCGGTTCGCCGACCCAGAGCACCAACGATGGCATCGGCGCGGCCGCGGGCTTCAGCTTCCCTGAGGGAATCCACTACGGCCACGACGGCTACCTGTACGTGGCGGACACCAACCACCACCGCATCCGGCGCGTCTCGGCCGCCGGGGAGGTCGTGACCCTGGGCGGCAGCTGGTTCGGCATGGTGGACGGCAAGCTGGGCGACGCCAAGTTCGGCACCCCAGGCGCTCTGGTGCTGGCCAAGACCGGCGAGATCTACGTCGCGGACACCAGCAACCATCGCGTCCGCGTGATCCGCTGAGCCCTGCTGAACCGGGCGCGCTTGCACTTTGGCGGCGCGCCCGGTTCAATGTCAAACCTGCCTGTTGCACCAGGCTTGTCTGCGCGCCGTCTGGCCAAAGGCACGTCCGGGCCGGACAGGGAGTGTGTCGTGTGAACGGGTCCTGCCCATCCGCGTCGCGAACGCGGACCCAGGACCTCCCAACAGGAGGACTCCGAACTTGCGTTCTACCATGAACCTCGGGCTCGCGCTGACGCTGTGTGCGTCGCTCGTGGCCTGCCAGGGCAATCAGACCCCGAACCCCACCCAGGCCAGCGGCGCCGCTGCGGGCTCTGCCGGTGCCGGAACCGGCACCATCACGGGGACCGTCACCGTGGATTCGATCAGCGCGGGCTATCGCCTGGCCCAGGCGGCCACGGCGACGGGCGGCACCGTGATCGCGCGCAGCGACATCGACACCAAGGAAACCACCATCGGTCCCGATGGGAAGTTCTCCGCCGTGGTCAAGGGTGGCGCGGAATACACCCTCGAAGCGGCCGTGCCAGATGGCAAGGGCGGCGTGACCAAGGTGGTCTCGCCGACCGCCATCATGGTGCCGCTGGCGCAAGATCCCCCGATCGTCGACGCCGCCAGCCTGGTGACCCGTCGCACGGGTTCCATCCAAGGCGTGATCGAGCTGAAAGACGCTCGCCCCACCGACAGTGTGGAAGGCGCGGACGTGTTCCTCAGCGGCGGTACCTCGGTGGTCGGCAAGGCCGGTGAAACCGGTCGTTTCGCCCTCACCAACGTGGCCGAAGGCACCTGGAACGTGGTCGTCGCCAAGCCTGGCTTCAAGCGCCAGACCGTCAAGGGCATCGCGGTCAAGAGTGGCCGGCCGGCCATGCTCGACGCCCCGATCGTGCTGGAACGCGACGTCAATCCGCCCACCGGCGTGACGGGCACCGTCCAGAGCAGCGACGGCAAGGCCATCATCGGCGCGACCATCTCGGTCTACCCGAAAGACCGCAAGGCGATCGCCAACACCGACGTCGGTCTCGACAACTTTACCGCCATCACCGATGACGAAGGCCGCTTCGAGGTGCTGAACCTGCCGCCGGCCGAGTACACCGTTCAGGTCTATCGCCCGTTCTACCAGCTGCCACCGCGCCGCACCGTCACCGTGACCTCGGCCGCGCCGCAAGACCTCGGCGTCACCAAGCTGACCAGCACCGTCGCCTACTTCGGCAAGATTTCGGGCCAGGTCCTTGACGAGACCGGCAAGCCCCTGGATGGTGCCGTGGCGCAGATCGACCCGCCCGTGACCGAGAACCAGTTCTCGGATGCCAACGGCAAGTTCACGCTCGACCGGATCCTGCCGGGTGAGTACAAGCTCTCCGTGGCGGCGGGCGGCTACATGACCTTCATCATCCCGGTGATGGTTGACAACAAGCCCAGCTTCACGGCGACGCTGGGCGAGCCGATCAAGCTGATGAAGGGCGCCAAGACGCTTCCGCCCGTCATCTTCCCGTTCCCGATCCCGCCCGGCTTCGTGCCGCCGATGCCTTCCGCGTCGGGTAGCTTGCCCATCCCGAGTGCGCCCGTGCCGGTGCCCAGCGCGCCTGGCAGTGCCAGCTCGAGCAGCAAGCCCAAGTCGTAACAGGGCCAATTGAACCCGGGGGACCTGTTCCCCTGAATTCCAAACACGAAAACCTGCCAGGTCACACGACCTGGCAGGTTCTGCTTTCAGGGGTATACAAGGGACAACTCCCCCGCCGTTCCTGGTGACCCTTCCACGATGTCACATCCCGGGCCTACCCACTTCACCCAGCGCTATCGCGTGCTCGGCACCCTGGGCGAGGGAGCCATGGGAACGGTCTACCGGGTCTTGGACCAGTTCGAGGGCGATCGCGAATGCGCCTTGAAAGTGGTCAAGGCCCTGCCCGGCGACACGGCCGAACTGCGGCTGCGTTTCAAGGCGGAATACCACGCGCTGGCTCGCTTGCGGCATCCCAACACGGTGGCGGTGCTCGATTTCGGCCAGCTGGAGGACGGCGATCGCTTCATCGTGATGGAGCTGGTACCGGGGCAGGAACTGGCCGAGCTGCTCACGCAGGGCCCCTTGCCGCTACCGACGGTCTACCACCTGCTCAGCCAGCTGTTGCAAGCACTGGACTACATCCACGCTCGGCAATACGTCCATCGGGACATCAAGGCCGCCAACATCCGCGTCACGCCGGAGGGCGTGCTGAAGTTGATGGATTTCGGCCTGATGCGCCAGGCCCACGAGGAAGGGCCGCGCCAGATCACCGGCACGCCCGGCTACATGGCCCCCGAAGTGGCGCGCGGCGCGCCGATCAGCGCAGCGGCAGACCTCTATTCGGTGGGCTGCCTGGCCTACGAGCTGGTCACAGGTGGCCTGCCCTTCACGGGCAGCGTTGGCGAGGTCGTGCGGGCCCACCTCTTCAACGCCCCGCGCGCGCCCCGCGAGGCGCGCGCCGAGCTGCCACCCGCCTTCGAACGCCTGATCATGCGGCTGCTGGACAAGGAGCCAGGGCGTCGTCCCCGCACGGCCGGGATGGCCCTGGCCGAGCTGTCGGCCCTCTCGGGCACCGCCGTGGCCCGGGAAAGCCGCGATCAGCAGCTGAGCTTTCTGGTCTCCGGCGAACTGGTGGGTCGGGAAGTGGAGCTGGCGCGGATCGAAGCCTGCCTGGAGACGGTCTCGGGCGGACAGGGCCAGGCCTTGCTGATCGGCGCCCCAGCCGGAACGGGCAAGTCTCGGCTGGTTCAGGAGATCAAGTTGAAGGCGAGTCTGGCTGGCTTCGTGGTCATGCACGGCGCCTGTCACGACGAGGGCATGGGCCCCTATGACGCCCTGAGAGACGCCTTGCGGCCCGCGCTGGCCTATGCCCTGCCCGAGGAGCGCCGTCTCTTCGAGGGCCCGCTGCGCTTGCTGTTTCCGGAATTCGCCTCGGCGGAGGCCCCCCCCGAGGGCGTCAATGTGGTCGACATGGTGATCGAATGGCTGACGGCCCTCTCGCAGCGCCATCCCTTGCTCTTTCTGCTCGACGACCTGCACTGGGCCGACCCCCAGACGATCGACATCCTGAACCAGGGCATCCGCCGCACGACGGGCAGCCGGGTGTTCTGCGTCGGTACCTTCCGCGACGACGAAACCCCGGCCGGCAACCCGCTCTGGCAAACCATCGAGGAAGGCACCAGTCACTGGATGCGTCCCGCCCCGCTCGAACAGGCCCAGCAGGCCGCCTTGCTCGCCTCCTTTTTCCCCGGCAGCGAGATTCCGTCAGACTTTTCCCGCGCCCTGTACAGCGCCACCGGCGGCAATCCCTTCTTCACCCGGGAGGTGTTGCAACTGCTGATCGAGGAGGGCCACCTGGCCCGCAAGCAGGGGCTCTGGCAATTCCCGGCTGATCCCGCCGTGTTGCAACAGCTGCGCAGCATCGAAACGGCCGTTCAGCGTCGCCTGGCGCACCTGCCGGAGGGCGCCCGTCATCTGCTCGGCGCGGCCGCGGTGCTGGGGCACGCGTGGGAGCTGCGGGTGCTGCAAGCCGTGTCCGACAGTGCGGAAGACGACTTGTTCACCTGGCTCGAGGAATTGCTGGCACGCCAGCTGCTCACGCGCACGGGGCCGGGCCAGTACGAGTTCCCCCACGACCGCGTGCGCGAAGTGGCCTATGCAGGCCTGGAACCGGAAAGCCGAAACCAGCTGCACCAGCGCGCCGGCGCGGCGCTGCTGGCCGAGCACCCCGAGGATCAGACGGCGATCGCCCATGAACTGGGCCGCCATTTCCTGCAGGCGGGCGATGATGCCCAGGCCTATCCGCATCTGTTGGTGGCCGCCCAGCAGGCCCTGGCGCGCGGCGTGATCTATACGGCGCTGGAAACCTGGCGCGATGCCGAGGGGGCGCTCTCGCGCTTGCCCCAGGAGCACATGCCGGAGCGGCTGGCCATCTGGATGCAGATCGGCCACCACGGCTTCCATATGGCCACCGCCCTCGCCGGCGAGATGCTCAGCAAGGCCTATGCGGCCTATCAGGCCGACCCGGTGCAGGTGGCCAGGCTGCTGGCAGCCGGTCAGCAGGATGTGGCGACCCTGTTGACCCTCTATGCGGTGACCCACGCCATCATCGGCAAACCGGCCGACGCCTTTGCGGCGTCAGAGCAGCTGGTCCAGCTGGTGCCCGACCAGGCCAAGTCAGCCGCGGCCGCCGTGGTCCAGGTAGCACGTGTTCCTGCCTTGCTGGTATCAGGTCGCATCGATGAGCTCCTCGTGGAGGCCCGGCAAGCAGCCAGGCTGCTCGAAGCGCCCCTGCCCGCCCTCGCCTCCACCCTGATGCGTTCCGCGCGCGTCGGGGTCTGGGCCGCCCAGAATGCGATCGCCTTTCAAGGCCAGCGGCCTTCCCCCGAACCCCGTGACCGGGCGCTGGCCTATGCCCGGGAGATGGGGGACGAGGACCCCTACCTGGCCTGGTTCTACTTCGGCGTCTGGCCAGCCTGGACGGGCCACGTGGAGGAAGCCGAACGCTACCTCGAACTGACCCTGCGCAAGACCCGCCGGGTGGGAGGCCCTCCCTTCGCCTGGGTGCTGTACCTGCGCCCCTATCTGCTCTGGCAGCAAGGAGAGTACGCACTCGCGCTGGAACAGATCGAGAAAAACCTGCTGGTCTATCCGCACCTTCGTCAGCAGGCGCTGGCTTTCAACAAGTCCCTGGCGCTGCGGGGGCACCTGCTGGCCGATCTGGGGCGTCCCGCCGAGGCGCTGGCCGTGTTCGACGACCTGATTGACCGCGGCCAGGCGGATGGCCTGGGCTTCGCCCTCATGCTGGGCATGTATGGGCGCGCTGCGACCCTGGCGACGGAAGGTGAACTTGCCGCGGCCGAACCGATCTTTCAGCAACTGGCGACGATCGCCGGTTCGGGCCCGCTGCGCAATCCGCTGAGCGAGGCCTTTGCCTGGCTGGGGCTGGGACGCTGCGCCGCCCCACGCAGCCACAGCGAGGCGCTCTCCCGCTTCGACGCCGTGCTGGCCCGGGTGCGCAGCCCGGAGATGGACAACCTCTTCCTGCAGGCTCACACGCACCTGGCGCGCAGCAGCGTGCTGCGGGCCGCCGGACGCCCGACCCAGGCCCGGCAAGCCCTCACGGAGGCCGGTCGCCTGTTCCATCGCATGCGCAACCCCCACTGGCTGCACCTGGTCAATGAGGAACTGGCCCGGACCACGGGTATCACGGAGCCCCTGGGGCCTCAAAATGTCAGTCTTGAAGCCCGCTGGGCGCGCTTCAAGGGCCTCTGACGGCCTCGTGCAGCGTGGAAGCCTCACTTGCCATCTTGCCATCCATCGACCAGCCAGGTATGAAGTCCAGGATGACGTCCCGATTCGCCAGCCTGAACCGCCCGCTGATCCGGTACGTCGGTCGCGTGTTGTCCGTGGGTCTGCTGGCGCTCGCGCCGCTCACAGCCCCGGTGCAAGCGGCCGACTACCCCACCACGGAACGCCTGCGCCGCTTTCTGGCCTCGGAATGGGACTGGGCCATGGCCCAGGATCCCCTGTTTGCCTCGGCTATGGGCGATCGCCGCTGGAATTCGGCCTGGGCCGACCAGTCCCAGCAGGCCCAGCGAGACCGCCTGAGCCACCAGCAACAGGCCTGGCGCCAGTTGCGCGAGATTCCGCTGGCGCGCCTCACCCCTGAGGACCGCTTCCATCACCAGCTCTATACGCGTCACCTCGAAACCTGGCTGAAAGGCGATCCGCTCGGCGCCCACGCCTGGGTCGTGACGCCGCTGGAGGGCCCCCAGCTGGACCACACCCTGGTCGGCCTGCTCAAATTCGACGCGGAGCGCGACTTCCTGGACTGGATCGGGCGCCTGCGCGCCTTCGGGGTACGCGTGGAGCGGACCATCGATGGGCTCGAAGGGGCCCGCAAGCGAGGTCTCGTGCTCGACCGGGGTCTGGCCGAACGGGTGTTGACGCAGTTGGCCCCGCATCAGGTCAAACGGCCTGAAGAGAGTCCGTTCTACCAGCCCCTGACCCGGCTGCCGCTGGACATGCCGGCCGAACGCCAGCACCGCCTGCGGGAAGAGGCCCGTCAGGCCATCGACCGCGTGGTCCAACCGGGCATCCGCCGGTTCGAACGTTACTGGCGCAACCATTACCTGCCCGCGACGCATCAGGAAACGGGGCTTGCGGCGCTGCCGGGCGGTGATCGCCTGTACGAGCACCTGCTGAACGCCCACTGCACCACCCGCGTCACGCCGGCGCTGTTGCACGCCCGCGGCATGGCGGAGGTGGCCCGCCTGCAGCAAGAGATGGAACTGATCCGTCTGGAGGTGGGCTTCGAGGGCGACCTTGGCGAGTTCCTGCGGCAGGTCGAGCGCGATCCCCGCTTCCGGCATCCCAATCAGGCCGCCGCGCTGGCCGAATACGACCTGCTGGTGCGCCGCTTGACCCAGTGCCTGCCCAGCCTGTTCCGCGTCACCAACGTGCCGCCGTGTGGCGTGGCGGCCGTGCCCGAGGCGATCGCCCCGACCGCCCCCGGCGGTTACTACCTGCCGGCCGCCACCGATGGCTCGCGCGGCGGCACGTTTTTCGTCAACCTGAGCAACCTGGCGCATCGTCCCGCCTACGAAGCGGCGCCCCTGACCTTGCATGAAGCCCTGCCCGGCCACCATTTGCAGTTCTCGCGGCAATTTCAACGGGCCGATTGGCCGACCTTTCGGCGCTTGAGTCGCCCCAGCGCCTTCGTGGAGGGCTGGGGGCTGTATGCCGAATCGCTGGGGGAGGAGCTGGGCTTGTACCGCGATCCCTACGCCCGCTTCGGGCGCCTGAACATGAGCATGCGACGCGCCTTGCGGGTGGTGCTGGACACCGGCTTGCACGCGGGCGGCTGGGAGCGCCAGCGGGCGATCGCCTTCTACCGGGCCCACGCCGCGCGCCCTGAAGCTGAGATTGTCCAGGAAGTCGATCGTTTCCTGGCCGACCCCGGTCAGGCGGTGGCCTACAAGGTCGGAGAATGGAAGTTCCTCGAACTCAAGGCCCGCGCGATCGAAGGACTCGGCAAACGCTACGACGCCCGCGACTTCCACGAGGCCGTCCTGCGCGACGGGGCCGTCCCGCTCGATCTGCTTGAATCGCGCTTCGACGCCTGGTTGCGCGGCAGCGGAGGCTACTTGCCGGCGGCTCCGCCCGCGCGCTTCTGAGCCCGGCCGTCCCCAGGTTTCCGCGCCACTCCCCTGCGGTATGAAGGGGACAACTGTCCGCTCCCCTCATCCCTTCGCGATTGGATCGGCCCCGTGCGCACCTCCCTGGCCGCTACGCTCCTGATGCTGATCACCCTGGCCGCCTGCCAGGCACCACCGGCGCCCCCCGCCGAGCCCGGACGCAAAGCCGCCAGCCGTGCGACCAAGGTGGCCGAAGCGCCTCGGGTGCCGCTGGAGGGGCAACTCCGGGTTCCACGAACGCTCAGCGTGGCGGCCGGCGTCCGCCTCATCAGCGACCGCGGGCTCGGGCTGATCAGTGATCGCGGGCTCGGCCTGATCAGCGACCGCGGCGTGGGTCTCCAGCGCGCGCGAGGCCCTTCGTTCGTGGAGGTGGACAGGCCACGCTATCGCCTGCAGGCCCTCGAAACATCGGCCGTGGAGGGGGCGCGCGTGTTTCTGGCGGACGCCGCCGGACAGCCCATTCCCGACATTCCGTCGGTGGTGACGGATGCCGAGGGCCGCTTCCGCATGGCCCGCGTCCCGGCCGGCCTCCCCTTCGTCGTCTCGGCCGAGGTGCCCACGCCCAGCGGCAAAACGGCCGCCTTCCGCAGCCTGGTGAAGGTGGGGGAAGCGGGCGCCAGCACCCAGATCGACCCGGCCAGCACGCTGGTGACGGGCCACGTGCTGGAAGGCCTGCCGGATGGCGAGCTGGGCAGCTACAATCCGGCCCAGTTCCAGCGCGCCACCGAGGCCACCTCGCAGCAACTGACCAGCGAACGCTTGCCGGACTTCACCGACGCCGCCGACGTGCGCCGCCAGATGCAACGGCTGAGTCAGGAGGTGGCCGAGTTGCGCGACACCCTGGCGGCCTTGCGCCAGGAACTGTCCGCCCTCAAGGCCAGCCTGGCGAGCCAGCCCCCGGAGCGCCCGGCCGAGACGTCTATCCCGGCTTCGGGAGCGCCCACCGCCACCGCCACGCCCACGGGGGCATCCAACGACACGCCCAAACCTGCTGAGTCTGCTCAAGCGCCCTCGGCCACGGCCCCTCCGGGCACTCCCCCCAAGGCCAGCAGCACGCCCACCAGCGCAAGCGACTGGAGCCAGGCCAGCCTGGAAAGGCCTGACTCCCCCGCCTTCTCAGGCTGCCTGGTCGGGCAGCGCGCCCCGGCCATCGCCCACCCCCTGGTCAGCACCCTGCAAATCCGACGCGTGGCGGCGGGCGTTCCCCCGCATGCCTCACCCCTGCTGGCGGCGCTGAAGCGCGCGTCGAATTTCGCCGGCGTGGTGCCGCTGGGATGCCCGGTGTGGCTGGTCTACCTCGATCAACAAGGCCGCCTGATGGGGCTGTTCCAGCACGCGATCACCCCCGCGCTGCTGGGAATCCCGCTGGTGCTGCCAGAGCCACCGCAACCAACTTCTCCGCCGCCCAGTCAGCCAGCGGCACCCAGCTGCTCAGCACAAATCGAGCGCGCCTTCCAGGTGGGCGATCCAAACGTCGTCCATCTGGTCGTTCGCCTGGTCACCCCCAGCGGACTGGAGAAGATCGACAGTGAGAGCGTCGATGCTCCTGGGCGCACGGTCTGGCTGAAGATCGTGGAGGGCTGTCCGCTGGAGATCGACGGCCTGGATGCGCGCATGCAGACCATCGGCACGCAGCGCATTCTGGTCGCGCCTGGCGCCCAGTCGCTCCCGACCCTGTTCCCGTCAGGCCCTCCCTGACCGGCCTGAGCGAACCAAGTTCGAGCGGCTGCCGCGCCACGAGATGCCCCTTCGGAACCGGTTAAAAGGATACCCTTCGGGTATGGAAGGAACGTGTCGGCTTTTTCCCTGAACGCGGGGGAAGGTGTCCCATGCGTCATGGCGGGCTTCTCATTTTCAGCGTCGCGGCCCTGACGGCCTGCAGGGTCACGGTCACGCCCCCGGAGACCAGCGAGAGCAAGCTCGGCGCGGCGCGTCCTCGCGCGGCCGCCGCCCGCGTCCAGTACGTGCCGGTTCGCGGCACCGTGCGCATTCCCAGTGGGCTGGCGGTGGGGGCCGGCGTCAAGCTGGTCAGCGACCGTGGCCTCGGCTTGATCAGTGACCGGGGCATCTCGCTGATCAGCCCGGCGGGCTTTCAGGGCGCGCGCACGACGTACCGCCTGCTCGCTCTGGACACCGTGGCCGTGGAAGGCGCGCGGGTCATTCTGACCGACGCAGCGGGTCAGAGCCTCCCGGAAGTGGCGCCCGTGCGAACCGATGCCGGTGGCGAATTCAGCTTGCCCAGGGTGCCGGCCGGCCTGTCCTTCGTGGTGGCCGCCGAGGTGCCCACCTTCGGCGGGGCAGCGGCCACCTTCCGCAGCCTGATCCGGACCACCAAACCGGAAATTCAAACCCGGCTCGACCCAGCCACCACGCTGGTGACGAGCAACCTGGTCGAGGAACTGGGCGGCAAGCCGCTGGGAGACTTCGACCCGGCTCGCTTTCAGGAAGCCAGCGAATCCACCGCGCAGTCGCTGGTGGCCACCAAGCTGCCAGATTTCACCGACGCCACGGCCGTGAGCCGGGCCATGAAGGCCCTGCTGAACGAGGTGGCCACGCTGCGCAGCCAGGTCACGATGCTGGAGGCGGCCTTGGCCAAAGCCCTGCCCGACCCGCTGCCGAAGGCGACGGGTGAACGGGACGAATCCGGTGAAGCGAAGGAAGTCGAACGAAGCCAGGCGGAGGTCCGGGACCCAGGGAGTGCCAGCAAGGCCAGTGGCAACGTCAATCCCCCTCCTCAGGGCGCCGGCAAGGCCAGCGGTCACGCCGATGCGGGCAGCAGCGACGCGGGCAAGGCCGGCGGCGTCACCGGCACGGGTCACAGCAACATCGACCGGGCCAGCGACAGCGGCCATACGGGTAGCAGTGATGCCAACAAGGGCAGCGGAAACGCCAACGCGAGCAGCGGCAGCGACAACACGGGCAGTAGCGATGCCAACAAGGGCAGTGGAAACGCCCCTACGAGCAGCGGCAGCATCCATACGGGCAGCAGCGATGCCAGCAAGGGCAGTGGAAACGCCAACGCGAGCAGCGGAAGCGACAACACGGGCAGCAGCGATGCCAACAAGGGCAGCGGCAACTCCAACGCGGGAAGCGGCACCGGCAGTCCGGCGCCCTCAGGGGCCTGCGGCCCCGAGACACGCAAGACCTTCACGGTGAACGCGACCGGGATCGAGGAAGTCAGCGTTCACCGCGCGGACAATGGGGCCAAACTGGATGAACGAGACGTTGAACGCAGGGGTGGTCTGCTTCAGGTGGAACTCAAGGTCATCGAAGGTTGTGCCTTGATTTTCAAAGCCAAAGATAAAGATGATCGGGAACTCGGCAGCGTTCAGCACCTGCTGCAACCCGGCAGCCAAACCCTGCCCTCCCTGTTCTGACGGTGAGGTCCTTGCGCCCCGTGCTGGCGCGCTGGTTTGGTGGGCCCTGATGGGTCCCGCGGGGTCAACCGGGTCGCCTGTGTCCGCGTGACAGAGCCCTCGGAGGCTGGGTACAACCAGTGGCAGAAGGTGACCCTGATGACCCCACCCCTCCTCCCGTTTCGCTCGGCCTGGCTCGGCTTCAGCGTGCCGTTCCTGCTGGCGGGGCTGTGGCTGTGGCAAGGTTTCCCCCCCATCTCGGCCGAGCGCCTCACGATGGCGCCGCCCTCGCAGGTCGGGGCCCCCGAGGTGGCCCTGGCCACGGAGCGGGGCGACAACTGGAAGCTGTCGAGCTTGCGGGACAAACGGGCGGCCTTGATGGTGTTCTGGGCCTCCTGGTGAGGAGGCTGTCGTGCGGAGGCTCCGCACGTCGAATCGTTGCACCGTCGGTTTGGCTCCAGCGGCCTTGAAGTCGTGGGCATCAATGTGAATGACACCGACGAAGGACGGCACCGGCTGGTGAAAACTGCCCAATTGACCTATCCCCAGCTCTTGGACCAGGAGTTGAAGGTGTCCGAGGCCTATCAGATTCGTGGTCTGCCCACCGCTGTGCTGGTGGACCGCCAGGGGACGATTCGTTTCACCGGGCACACCCTGCCGCCCGACAGCCTGATTGAATCGGTTCTTAAATAAAGATTTAACAAACCTTAACCAGATTTGGAAACAGGTCTCACCCGCTTGGCCCATAACATGGAGGGGGCCTGTCGGGCCTCGTCGATCAGAGAGGCCGTGGCGTGACCCGTTCCAAGATCCTGTTGACGCTCTGTGCGCTGGGCCTCGCGGCCTGCGCCAAGCCACCCGCCGCCCCCTCTCCTGCCGCGAGGACGGGCCTCGCCGCGGTTCACAGCGCTGACCCGCAGCAGCTCGATCTGCCCACCTACGAGCGCCTGACGGCGACCGTCCTGGCCGAAGCGCTGCGGAGCGGCGATCGGGAGACGGTGAGCCTGTTCACGGCCTATGCCGAGCATCACGATCCCCAGCCCAAGTCCAGCCAGGCGATCGCGCGCCTGGCCCTCGCAGAAACGCCCGCCGCGGCAAGCCGTGAGGCTGGTGATCCGCTGCGCAGCAAGCTGGAGGCGATCGCCCAGGGCCGACTCGGTCCGCTCCACCTCACCGAACAGAGTCAGATTCGCTTTCCGCGTGACGAAGGCGACCATGCCAGCGCGCTGACCGAATGGTGGTACCTCAATGGCCACCTCGAAACGAAGGGCCTCGGGCCGCTGAAGCGTCAGTTCGGCTACGAGTTCACCCTGTTCAAGGTGGGGCCGCTGCTCCACTGGGCCCACGTGGCCGTTTCCGATCTCACGTTGAGACGGTTTCACTACGTGCGCCAGTGGATTCCCGCACGTCAGGCGCTCGGGTCAAGCGAGGGCCTGGCCCAGGCGTATGGCCCGCATCGCCTCCGCAGCCTGAGCGACCAGCGCTACGCCTTGTCCAGCGCCTTCGCGGAGGCCGGCTTCGACCTGCAACTGACCGCCCGCAAAGCCCCGCTGCTGATCGGGGGCAATGGCAAGATCGACATGCCGGAGGGCAAGGACAGCTGGTATTACAGTCAGACGCGCTTCAACGCGCAGGGCACCCTGACGGTGGGCGGCACCCCACAGACCGTGACCGGCATTTCCTGGCTCGATCACCAGTGGGGCCCATTTTTCGTCTCCGGCTTCGCCGATCGCTGGGATTGGTTTTCCCTCCAGTTCGATGACGGCAGCGATTACAATCTCTTCGCCTTCCGCGACAAGCAAGGCAACCCGGGGGCGCGCCACGTCAACCGCTCCGCCGTGGATGGCCGCGGCAGCGTCGGTTCGCGCTACACCATGGAACGGCTGGCCTGGTGGCAAAGCCCGCGGACGGGTCTGCACTACACCACCGACTGGCGCATCACCCTACCCGACACCGACGAGACGGTGGAGCTCTCCGCGCGGATCAAAAATCAGGAGGTGGCGCGCCTGCTGCCCTTCATGCAGGACCCCTTGCCGCATTACTGGGAAGGCGCCATGAGCGCCACCAAGCGCGATCGCGCGGGCAACCAGGTGAAAGGGCGCGCCTACTGCGAGCACTTCGGGCTTCAGAAGCCGGAAGGGCCAGGCTGAAGACGCGCGTCGCGTCGAAAACCGGGGGGCACCTCGACACTCCCGCCTGAACCCAGGGGTCGAACGGGAGCTGAACGAACTCAACCCGCCTGGCGCCGGGTACACAGAGGGTGCCCTGCTTGTCTGTCGCCGGTCAAATGCCCACCCGCCGAGCCCCACGCCGCCCCTCCCAACCTCGCCAGCCCCGCGGAGCCGCCCCGCTCTGGATGCCGCTGGCGCCCCGCCAGCTGGGGAGCTTCTACGCGCAGTTCGGCCGCTTGCTTCGCAGTGGCCTGCCCCCTGCTGCCGCGCTGACCAGTCTGGCCAAAGGGCGCTGGCCGCCGGCGCTCCGTGGGGTGCTGACGGGTCTCACGAACCAGGTGTCGCGGGGGGGGGCACTGGCCGAAGAGCTGTCCCGTCAAACGCCGATCATCCCGTCCTTTGACGCCGAATGGCTGGCGGCAGCCGAGGCGTCCGGGCGAACCTCCGACGGGTTGGAGGTCCTGGCCAGCCGCCATTGGCAACGCCATGAGACCAGCGTCGCACTACTGAAAAAGGGCATCTATCCCCTGCTCATGCTGAGTGCGGCCGCCCTGCTGGCGCCCTTGCAACTGGTGTTTGAAGGCCAATGGGGCGCCTACGCGCGCGCAGCCGGTCAGCCTTTGCTGGGTCTCTATGCCGGGGTCTTCGGAAGCTACTGGCTGGCCCTGGCCCCCGTGGCCCTGCCCCTGCGCAAGGGGTTGGCTCGCGCAGCCGCCTCGCTGCCGTTTGTGGGGTCGGCCCTGCGACAGCAAGCGATCGCCCACCTCGGCCTGCTGCTGGGCACCTGCCTCGGGGCGGGTCTGTCGATGTCGAAAACCTTCGCGCTGGCCGCGCACAACCTGGCCGACCCGGGTCTGCGCCGTGCCTGCCAGGCCGTCGAGGCGGAGGTCCAGCGTGGGATCTCCCTGACCGATGCCATGCGCCAACACCCGCAGGCCTTTCCAGATGAGATGCTCTCGGTGATCGAGACCGGAGAGGCTGCCGGCCGCCTCGACGAGGCCCTCGAAACGGCCAGCGAGGTCTGGAAAGAAGACGGCGATCGCGCCGCGGCTCGCCTGATCGCGGTGGCGGCCGGGGCCCTGACGGCCGTCGCGATGGGCCTGATGGGCTGGTTGATCTACCGACTCGCCTCCGGCTTTCTACACACGGTCGAACAGCTCACCTAGCCCGGCAGCCTACAAGCGCGTCACCGTGAGCAGTTGCGGGGGCGTGCAATCGGCCGGATACACCAGGCGCAGGCGGGCGTCGGTGCGTCCACCGGGGGCCACCGTCACGGTTTCAAAGGGCGTCCCCCGCTCGCCCTGACGCAAGACCAGATGAACCTGGGTCCGCCGGGGTTGCTGGCGCTCATCGTCCCAGTCGAGTTGCAGCGAGCCGCGGAAGGTGACCAGTTTCCCGGGGGTTGGCGCATAGCTGGGCGCCCCGGCCTGATTCTCGGGAATGCGCAGCGGATGCGAGAGGGCGATCGCATAGCGCCGGCTCGTTCCCTCGGGATTGTCCAGCGGAATGGTCAGGTCGTAGGTCACGCCATAGCTGCCATGCGCCTCCGGCGGGGATTCCGGATAGCGCACCACCATGCGGGGGGACTGATTCTGACGGCTGCCCAGCGTGTTCAGCGCCAGGCTGGCGATCGGAAAGCCCACACTGCTGCCTGCACTCGAGAGCACCTCGGAGGCCCGATTGAACAGGGTGCCGGTCCAGCGACTGCCCAGGCTGACTCCGCCCACTCGGCCGTAGATGAAGCTGCCGCCGGTGGGAGGCTGGCCCGGCTCATAGGCGGTCGCGGCCCGCTCCGCCGGCGCGGCCCGCTTGCCCGCGTCCAGCAAGGCTTGGAAGGCCTGCCGATCCGGCTTGTCCGAAGCGCGGCCGAACAGGGCGACCGCCGCCAGCTTGATCGGCTGGTCGACCTGAAAGCGGAACAGGCCCGAGCGTCCATTGCGCGAGGGGAGGCCAAAATTCTTGGCGGGAATCGGTTGATTGAACAGCAGCTTGGTCTCGCCAGCCGCCAGCGCAAAGGTCTCCCTCGTCAGGTTGGAACGTCCGAGCAGGAAATCCAGGGCAACCCGGTCGCCTGGGCCGGAATACACCTCGCCCCGGGGATCGGAAACGAGCGGGTCGAGATCGATGAACGGGGCGTCCGGTCCGGTCAGCCAGCTGACGCCGGCCTTCAACTCCAGGTTCGACGGGCGTTGGCCATCGTTGCGGGCCAGCAACCCCAGCCAGCAGGTGTCATTGCCGTCCATGAAGGCTGTTTCCGCCAGGTGGTGCAGGAACACCTCGAACGCCCCCGCAAAAGGGTGGTTCAGGTGAACGCCGCCCCCGGCAAAGGTGGACAGCAGCACCCCACTCTCGCGCAGCAGTTCCGGATTGTTCGAGTTGAAGACGGCCACCTCATCGAGGCCACCGGGCAGGGGGCGGATCGGGCTGTCGAGCGCGCGCCCGGGTGGCGGGGGGCTGGCGCTGGCCACCGGCAGGGGGGAGGTCCTGACGGCGGGGGCGGAGGGAACCAGCGGCGTGGCGGCCGGCCCTGGATCACGGCCCCGCGAGACCGGGCCCGCAGGCGGCACGGCCGGCGTCACGGGGGCGGCGCAGGCGGCCAGCGTCACGGACGTGGCCGCGAGCCAGAGCGGGGTTCGCAAGGTTTGGAACAAGGATGGACCTCCCGAAGGCCCCTGGGGGCCTACGGGTGCTTATTCCCCGTCAGCGGCCAAACGGAAAGGGCATGCGCCAGCCCCCTGCGCTGACGCGCCCTGCCACCACGCCCCCGGTCACCACCAGACGCTCGCCCACCCGGGCGGCCACCGCCCCGTGGCGGGCCTCTGGCAGGGACGCTCGCACCGTCCAAGTGCCACTGGTGAGGTCGAACGACTCGACGGCCGCCGTCGGCCCCTGGGCCGTCAGCCCTCCGAGCACGAAAAGATGGTAACCATAGACCGCAAAGGCCGCATGGGAGCGCGGGGTCGGCATGGCCGGGCCGGCCTTCCAGACTCCCGTGGCCGGGTCGTAGATTTCCAGACTGCCCGTGAGCCCATCCCGGGTGCGCCCCCCCACCACGACGATCCGCTGCCCCAGCGTGGCGGCCACCCCCGCTTCCCGGCCCAAGGCCAAGGGAGCCAGGGAGCGCCAGCTGCGATCGCGAGCGTCGAACCGCTCCACCGTGTCGAGCGGCCGCCCGTTGCTGCCCCCCACCACGTAAGCGAACACCCCGTGCCCCGCCGCTCCGGCGCCCCAGCGCGGCGTCGGCAGATCGGGCAAACGTTGCCAGCTGGCCGTGGCGACGTCCCACCACTCGGTGGTTCCGAGGGCCCGCCCCTCGGCCTGCCCCCCCGTCAGCAACAGACGAGGAGGATTCAGGGTCACGGCACTGGCCTGAAAGCGCGAGCCTCCCGGAGGCGGGACGGCTTCCCAGCGTTCAAAGCCCTCCAGACGATGTCCTTTCGTCAGCAGCTGACCGGCCGCGTCCCGTCCGCCGAGCACCCAGAGGCTCAGGCCAAACGCGGTGCCCGCTGCGCCCTCACGCGCGAGCGGGGCATCCGGCAACGGCGTCCAGCCATTCGTCTGAGCCCGCAGAGCCAGGGGCCCCCCCTGTGGCAGGGAGTGAGCCGGCACGTGTGCGCACCCTGCCGCCAGCAGGGCCAGTGAAGCCAATGAAACCCTCCAGCCATCAGACCGCCGCATCACGCGCCCCCTCCCAAAATAATGGTTAAGCAAAGGTAAAATATTGTATAAATATTGAGCTTGAAACGTACGTTTGTCAACCGTGTCAGGCGGCGCGGGTATGTAATCTGATGAGAGGGTCACCCGTCCTGGCCTGTGACGCTTCGCCGTGGAACGTCAACCAAGGCCTCGCACAGGGCGTGACCCTGGCCAGAGGTAGGTTTCCCATGCAAGACGCCGCTCAGAACAAGCAGGCAGCCCTGGCTGAACTGCAGGCGCGTGCCACGCTGGGTCGCGAAATTCTGCTGCGCCCGATCGTGTCCGAGAGCGATCTGGAGCAATCGCAACAGGCCCGCATCGAATGGGGCCTGGGCAACAAGAAGTTGCTTCACCAGATCTTCGGCGAGGCGGCCGGGCAGGTGCGCTTCAGCGCCAGCGGCAAGGCGGAAGAAATGCCGTTCAAGCCCAAACTGGAAGACTTCGTGCGCGAGTTTCAGCAGGTCATGATCACGCAGATCTCCGACCTCGAAAAGCTGATTCACGCCCTGAGCCGGATGCCCTGAACGCGAGACAGATGAGGAACGTCGCTGGACCGACGCTCGCGCTTCGCTTCCGAACTTAAGCCAATATTTACAGCCTGTTAAGAAACTCACCGGGGCCATGCCGCGATAAACGCCCTCAGGCCAAGGTCGAATTCTTTCAGGGGCTTTCGTCGATGATCACACGCATGTTCACTGCTTGGAGTCACTCCTGGGGCCGGATGACCGGAGGCCAGCAGGCCGCCCGCCGCGCGGGCAAACAGGTCAGCCGCCAGGCATCGGGCGCGGTGGGACGAGATGCCCTGCGTCTGCAAGGGTCCAAGCTCGCGGAAAGCCTCAATGGAGACCTCGGCAATCCCGCCTTCGCAGCCGCCATGGCCGAAGTGCGCAAGACCTTGGCCCAACGCGGCCAGTACGCCAACGTGTCGACCGGCCTGCGGCAGGCGCTGAGCCAGGCCAGCACGACCCAGGAGGCCCTTGAGGTGGCTACCCTGGCACGCAAGCTGTCCGTCGCCTTCAACCAGGCCAATCGTGGCGCCCTGAAGGAGGCCCTGGAGGTTGCGGCCGGCAAAGCGCAGCTCCATGACGAGGCCTTCGCCGTCCTGTCCGCCGTGGTGAAGACCCGCGAGGAAGCTTACGCGCTGTTTCGCCTGGCCGAGAAGCGCAAACTGGTGGAAACCGCCGTGGGTCAGTACATGGCCGTGGGCGGCTTGCCGACGGAAGAACTGGCCACCAAGGCGATCCGGCTGACCAAGGCCCGCCTCGATCAAGATTCCACGCGCGAAACCATCCGCCGGGTCGTGCAATTTGAGACGGAGGCGGAGCGCGTCCGCACCATCACCAACTTCATGCACAAGGCGCTGTCCTGACCAGGCCGGCCCCCGGCGAGCGGTTTGCCTCCCGCTTGCCGTGACCCTCCGCGGTGCCAGCGGGGACGCCCCCCTGCGCGCCAGGCCGCCACGCGGTACAATGGCGACCCCTGACCACGTGGCAAAAGGGGTCGTGTTCCGATTGCAACGCTTCGCTGTTCGTTTTCCCTGGCTGCGATGGAGCGCCGGCGTCTTGCTGGCCCTGTCGGCCTGCACGCAGCTGCCCTGTCCGCAGCCTGGCCCCCCCGGGGTGGGCGGCATGGTGCGTGGACGGGTCCTGGACCTGGAGGGCCAGGCGATCGCCGCGGCTTCCGTCGCGCCGGCTGACGTCACGGGTGCAGCCATTCCCGGCATGATGCGGGCCCGCACCAACGACCAGGGCGAATTCTGGGCCGCTCAGCTGCCCTTGGGCTTCCAGTACGTGCTGGTGGCCCGCTTTCCTGGCGCGAACGGGCTGGTGCTCTCGACCCTGGCCCGGCCGAGTGCCGATGCGCCCACGGCTCACGACATCACGCCCGCCACCTCGCTGGTGGTGCTCGCCACCATGAAAGGGCGGGCCGGCATGCCGGGCCCCTTCACGCCAACCACCTTTGCGCAGGTCGTGGCACGGGTTCAGCGTGCGCTCAGCCAGACCCAGAAACCCGACATGCGAGACGCGGGGGCCATGACCGACTGGTTGACGGCGCGCCGAGGAGAAGACCAGGCGCTCGCCACGCTGCTGGACGACCTCGCCCGGGAAAGCGCCCAACCCGGCTCACGCGAACAGCTCGAAGCCGCGGTGGGGGCCGCTCCGGTGGGCCCGCTCGACGCGTTCAAGCCATTTTTCTGAGGGAGTTCGCGTTGGCCAGTTTGTGTTCTCTTGTGCAGAGACGGCAAAGCACGCCGGGGCTCCTGGCCCGGGCCAGCCTGACCCTGGCGCTGCTGGCCAGCTGCGCATCGGAAGTGTCGCCGTGTATCGTGTCGGCCGATCGTCCGGCGCCGGGCGTCTTGATGGGGGGCATGGCCCGCATCCCGGCACGGCTGGCCGTGGCCGGCTCGACCGCCTCCCTGGAATACGAGGTGCCGATCAACCGGGGGGAGGTGTTCCTGTCCGATGCAAGTGGTGCGCCGCTGCCAGGACGGATTGCGCTCACCGGGCCCAACGGGGCCTATCAGCTGGCCGGGATCCCACCGGGACAAGCCTTCGGTGTGGTGGTCGTCGCGCGCACAGCGGACGGAAGAGACGTGCAGATGCGCACCCTGGCGCGCACGAACGTCCATGGCGCCACGGCGGATGTCGACACCGCCAGCACGCTGGCCACGGTCGGCCTGACCGAAGGGATTTCAGGGCCCGTGGGGGAATTCGACCGCGGCAGCTTCGAGCGCCTGGTGGCCATGATCGATGCGCGCCTGCCTCAGGTCGCCTCGCTCGACTTCACCGATCCAACGGCCCTGCAAGACCGGTTCAAGCTCTGGTACAGCAACGAGGCCGAGCTGCGCACGCTGGTCGATCGGCTGCGCCTCGAAATCGGACGCCCGCTTCGCAGTCTGGATGAGCAGTCACGGACGATGCTCCTGGCCCAGGGGTTACCCACCGCCATCCCGAAGCTGGCGCTTCCGGCCTCGACGACGCCTGCGACGCCGCTTCCCAGCGCGGCGGCTGGCGCAGGGGCGACGCCGTCCAGCCCGAGTGTCCCCCCCCCTGCGACCCCGGCGGCGGGCGCCGCCACGGCCACGCCGGCGCTGAGCATCAGCCCCCCGGCAAGTCCTGCCCCCTCAAACGTCGCCTCCGCGAGCCCGAGCGCCAGCCCCACCCTGCGCCCCTGACCATCTCACTGCGACAGTCCCGCGAGCCCGGCCGGCCTCGTGGACCCTGCCCCCCAATGACGGCGTCGGGGTCAGAAGCGACCGCCAATGCCGCCCGTGACGGTGCTGGGGCCATCCCACCCCAGGCGCAACTCGGTGCTGGCCGACAACGGGCCCCAACCCAGACGCAAGCCCGTGATCACCTCGGGGTAGACGATGCTGGGATTGTAACCGCCGGCAGACAGGCTTCCCAACGTCAGATGCGTGGCCCCTACCCCGAGGTAAAGCGGGCCATTGGTGACCACGGCAGCCTGCATCCGTACGAAGGCCAGATCAAGGGGACCGGTCTGCGAAAACACCGACCGCCCGTATTCGGTGCCGAGCCGAAGCGAAAACCATTCCTGCAAGCGCAGGCGGTAATGCACGCCGACGATCGGAAATTGCACCCGAGCCAAGTGCAAGCCCGCCACCGGTTCGAAGTGATGCACCGGCTCGACTCTCGGGAAAGGTGTCTTGACCGGTCCTGGGGTACGCGGCGAGCGCGGGCGGAAGGGAGCTCCCTCGGCCTCCGCAGGGGCCAAGCTGGCCCGTGCCACCGGCACCCCATACGGGCTGCGAGTCGGCTCGAGCAGCGCGCGCAGGTGATGATGCCCCTGCGTCTGGCTGTAATCGAGCGCCGTGAAGCCGTCCAGACTGAGACGTTCACGACTGGCACCACGGGCCAGCAAAAGGCGTACCACCGTGTCGTGGCCGTTCCAGGCCGCCAGCATCAGCGGCGTGTAGCCGTTGTTGTCACTGGGATCGATGGCGGCGCCACGGTCCAGCAAGTAACCCGCCAGGACGACATAGCCGCGAAACGCCGCCCAGTGGAGGGGCGTGTAGCCGTTCACGTCGCGCGCGTTGAAGCTGCCGCCCTGGCGCAGGGCCGTCTGCATGGCCCGCATGTTGCCCGCATAAATCGCGCTGATCAGGGCCTGGTCCGCCGCCTCGTCGGCCAGTGCGGGAACGGCCGTCAGCGATAGCAACGATGCCAGCCCGAACCGCCCCAGTCGCGACGTCGCCCCCCCTTCCAGGAAGCGCCACGCCTCACGCACACCCCACCTCATGCCCGACCGCCAGGCATCACAGCAGCCCTGCCAGGGCCTGTCTGCAAAACTCCGGCGCTTCTTCAGGCCCTGTCAGCCCATCCGAGGCCAGGCTGAGCCACCCCTCATAGCCGATTTCCCGCAAGGCGGCGAGCGTGTCCGCCAGGGGCGCCTGCCCGGTTCCCGGGCGGCAGAAGACGCGACGACGCTGGGCCTCCTGCCAGTCGAGGCCGTGGCGAACGACCGTGTCGAGGACCTCCACCGAGACGTCCCGCAGGCGCACCAGGTTCAGGCGCCAGCGATAGGTTTCGATGGCCTCTCGCGGATGTCCCCCGCCAACCACCCAGTGCCCGGTATCCAGGGCGAGTCCGACCAGGGCCGGGTCAGTCAGGTTCATCAACCGCTTCAATTCCGTGGCCGTCTCCACGTGGGTGCCGGCACCGGGCTGAAACGCCAGACGATAGCCTCGCTCCTCACAGCGCGCCCCGAGCTCGTTGAGCGCATCGGCCAGATTGCGCCATTCCGCCTCCAGCAGGCCGCGCGCCCCGGTGTCATGCACGCGTCCGGCCACCTGTCCGCGCCCCCTCGTGGTCGGCTCTCCCACCACCAGCAGCTGGCACCCCAGCTCACGCAGCGCATCCAGATAGGGGTTGACCTCGTTGAACGCGGCGGCGACCCCCTGGCCATCGGTCAAGCCGGGCGTGTAGCCCTGAGCAATCACGCCACAACCGGCCAGCGCCTCGGCAGAGGGCCACGCTGTCGCAGGCGTGAGCGTGAGTTCCAGCGCCGCGAAGCCGAGGCCGCGCAAGGGGCTGAACCACGTCAGCTCCGCTGAAGGCAGCTCCTGGCCGACCGCAAATGCGAGACGTGCCGACACGGACTTTCTCCTGGCTCTCTCTGGCAACCTGGTCGCTTCGAATCCGGACCAGGCTTGTTGTACCGCAATCGGGGCCCTGACGTCCACCGGCGCCCAGCAAGCATCCTCGCCCCCTTCGGACGCCGCGAGACCAGATGATCGTGATGGCCCTCACACGGGTATAACGGCAGAGAGCCGCGACGCTGCGAGCGAAGCCGCGAACCTCTGGGCGGGAGGTGAAGGCGTGAATTTCCTGCAACCCAACAGCCTGGCCGACGCGCTGCAGTGGAAGTCGCAGCACGGCGATGACGCGCGTTTTCTCGCCGGCGGCACGGACCTGGTGGTGCTGCGCAATCGCGGTCTGGTGCGCGGACGCGTGTGGATCGACCTCAGTCAGGTCGGCGAATTGCGCACGCTGCAGACCACCGACGAGGCCCTGCAAATCGGCGCCATGTGCCCGCACGCCTGGCTGGAAGAGAGCCCTCTCACAGCCCTGGCGGAGGCCGCCGCCTCGATCGGCGGGCCCCAGATTCGCAACCGGGGAACGGTCGGAGGCAATGTCGGAAATGCCAGTCCAGCCGGCGATCTGTCGGTGGCGCTGCTGGCCCACGACGCCCATGTGACCCTGCGCAGCCTGCGTGGCGTCCGGACGCTGCCCCTGACGGAATTCTTTCTGGCGCCGGGCAAGACGGCCTTGGCCCCGGATGAAATGATCACCCAGTTTCAGCTATCGAACCGGCTGCGCTCCGCCTGGCACAAGGTAGGCAAGCGTGACGCCACCGCCATTTCCGTCGTGGCAGCCGCCGTCTCACAAGGCCCCGCCGGGGAGGTTCGCGTGGCGCTGGGCTCGGTGGCCCCGCGCCCGCTGCGCGTGACGCCCGTTGAGGCGATGCTGTCCCGCGACGGTCTCACCCCCGACAGCGCCCGCGCAGCGGGTGACATGGTGCGAGAACTGATTCAGCCGATCAGCGACCACCGTGCCTCGGCTGACTACCGCCGAGACGTCGCCGGCACGATTGTCTCGCGCTTGCTGCACCAGCTGCTTGATCCGCCCGTCAGGTCGTGACGCGTCACAGCGTCCACCTGGGCCCCTGAAGGAGTGTCGCCCGCATGCTGATCGAACGCACCCACGACGAGCGCTTCGACCCATCCTGGACAGTCTGTTTCAGCTTGAACGGCGTTCGGCAGACCCTCGCGGTCGATCCCAGCTGGACGCTGTTCGAGGTCTTGCGCCAACAGCTCGACCTGATCGGCACGAAAGGCGCCTGTCTGGAGGGCGAATGTGGCTCTTGCAGCGTGCTCGTCGATGGTCTTGCGATGAACGCCTGCCTGATCATGGCGCCTCAGGTGGAAGGACGGTCGGTCGTGACGGTGGAAGGCCTGCAGACGCAAGGCCGCCTGTCTCCGGTTCAACAAGCCTACGTGGCCTGTGGGGCAGTGCAGTGCGGCTACTGCACCCCGGGCCTGGTCGTCGCCACCGAGGGCCTGCTGGCCCAAGACCCCTCACCCAGCCCGGAACGCATCCGAAGGGGGCTGGAGGGCAACATCTGCCGCTGCACGGGCTACATGAAAATCCAGCAAGCGGTCGAACTGGCCTGCGCCCTCCGGCGCGGGGACCCACCGCACGAGGAGCCCAGGAATGCCTGACCTGCCCCCTTCGTCTGCCGCAACCCGCCCTGTGCCCCCCGCGCGAGAGCTGCCACGCGCCCTGCAGCCGACGCCCACGCGGGCTGCGCCCCCGAAGCCGGCGGCCCTGGGCGCCAGCCTCACGCGGGCCGATGCCCACCCGAAGGTCATGGGCGAGACGCGTTACGGGGCCGACTTGTGGGTGCCCGGCATGCTCTGGGCGAGCGTCGTTCGCGCGCACCACCCGCATGCGGAGATCGTGGCCATCGAGACCCACGCAGCGGAAGCGCTGCCCGGCGTGGTGGCGGTGCTGACCGGCAATGACGTGCCCGGCACCAATTCACACGGGCTGATCCGGCGCGATCAGGAGGTGCTCGCTACCCAGAAGGTGCGTTACTTGGGGGACGCCGTGGCTCTGATCGTCGCCAAGGACCGCGCCACCGCCGAGCGCGCGCGAGAGCTCGTGAAGGTCGACTACCGGGTGCTGCCGGGGGTGTTTTCGATCGATCAGGCCCTGGCCCCGGACGCCCCGGCCATTCACGCCCACGGGAACCGCATGGGCTCGCAGCGCATTCGCAAGGGCGACGCCCGCCGAGCCCTGGCCGAGGACTGCGACGTGGTGGTGACGCACACGCTCGAAACCCAGTCCGTCGACCACGCATTCCTCGACATCGAAGCGGGCTATGCCAGCCTCGACGGGCAAACCCTGGTGATTCATGCCGCGGGCCAATGGGTCCACGAGGAGGCCAGGCTGGTGGCCATGGCGCTGGGGCTGCCGCTGGAACGCGTGCGCATCATCCAGCCCCCCACGGGCGGGGCCTTCGGCGGCCGAGAGGACATTTCCATCCAGATCTACCTGGGGCTGGCCGTGTTGAAAACCGGGAAGCCGGTCGGACTGCATTACACGCGCGCCGAGTCCATGGTGGCGCGCCACAAGCGCCATCCATTGCGCATTCACTACACCCTGGGGGCCAAGCAGGACGGCACCTTGGTGGCTGCCGAGGTGGAGATCTTCGCCGACGAAGGCGCCTACGCGAGCACCGGCATAGCCGTGCTGAGAAAGGCGGCCAGTCACGCCACCGGGCCCTACCGGGTGCCCCACATTCACGTCGACGCGCACGGCCTGTACACCAACCAGAACCCCACGGGCGCCATGCGGGGGTTTGGCGCCTGTCAGCTGGCGATCGCCTACGAGGCCACCATCGACAAGCTGGCCGAACGGCTGGACCTCGATCGGGTGGCGCTGAGGCGTCAGAACCTGATTCAGGCCGGAGACATGGTCACCACCACCCAGCGCATCCCGGTGGTCTCGGTGCAGGCCTGCCTGGAGGAAGCCGCCCGCCGCATCGGTTGGGAACACCGCAACACCCTTCCCGACCCGGAGCAGCCCTGGCTCAAACGCGGTTTCGGCATCAGCACGTTTTGTTTCGGATTGGGTTACGGGGACGGGTTTCCGGATGCAAGCCGAGCCTGGGTGCGACTCA
The DNA here is from genome assembly GCA_035285325.1 of Candidatus Sericytochromatia bacterium. Classification (NCBI taxonomy): domain Bacteria; kingdom Bacillati; class Candidatus Sericytochromatia; species Candidatus Sericytochromatia bacterium. The sequence continues at coordinate 6,374 of JAYKJB010000066.1, read as the reverse complement.
ACCAGGAGGGCCTGGTCGAGGTCGCCACGGGTGGCGTGGAGGTGGGCCAAGGCCTGCATATGATGTGCGCCCAGGTGGCAGGCGAAGAACTGGGCGTCGATCCGCGCACGGTCCAGGTGCTGCTGGCCGATACCGCTCTGACACCGGAAGCCGGCTCGAGTTCAGCCACACGCCAGACCTTTTTCACCGGCAATGCGGTGCGCCTGGCGGCCACCGAACTCAAACGCCAGATTTTCGACGTGGCCACGCACCTGCTGCCGGTCCACCCGGAGGAAATGGCCCTGGCGGACGGCTGGCTGTATCACCGCGAGAGCCCGACGCGAAAGGTGTCTTTCGTTCAGATCCTCTCCGAGGCGCGCCGCCGCGGCATCGTGCTGGAGGCACGCAGCCACTTTCAACCCAACACCGTCCCCTCAGCCGGTGATAGCGGCCTGTCTCCGCGTGCCTTCATCACCTACCTGTTCGGCGCCCACGCCTGCGAGGTGCTCGTCGATACCGAAACCGGTGCGGTCCGCCCGGTGCGCATTGTCGCGGTCCACGATGTGGGTCGCGCGATCAACCCGCAACTGGTGGAGGGACAGATCGAGGGGGGCGTGGTGCAGGGATTGGGCATGGCCCTCATGGAGGAGGTGCTGATGCGAGAAGGCAAGATGCTGAATCCTGGCTTTACGGACTACATCTTGCCCACCATGGTCGACACGCCCCCGATCGAGGCGGTGATCCTGGAGCATTACGATCCGGAAGGCCCGTTTGGCGCACACGGCGTGGGCGAACCGCCCCTGATCGGGACGCCACCAGCCATTTTGGGCGCCATTCATGACGCCATCGGGGTCCAGATCACGCAGACGCCGGCCACGCCCGAACGCGTTTGGCGGGCGCTCCGACCCCACTGACGCCTTCCCCCCGTCGCTCGCCGGCTGGCGACTGCATCGCCGTTCCAGCGAGGTCCTCGCCCCACCTTGATCGCGGCGCTCCATCGAGCGGGCCCTGACCGCCGAGAGGGGTGACGAGAGGGCTGAAGCGGTCAAGGGGAGGGCATTCAGCCGTCGCCGTCTGGCTCGGAAGGCAACTGGCCATGCCGATAGGCGAGGAAACTTTGAAACAGCGCATCCTGGGCCAGCGCACGCTCCGCCTGTTCAGCCGGGTCATCGGGCAGCCAGCTCAGCAGATCCCCGGGCTGACAGCCGATGGCCTGACACAGGTCGGCCACGATCGGCAAGGAGAGGTCGATCGGGGGAACGGCCCCCCGCAACTCATGGCCCAGGGAAAATCCCAGGCGCAATTCCAGGGCGTCAAACGACAACCCTTCGCGCGCCATGGTGTCCACCAGATGCCAGCGCAAGCCCATCAGGCCCTCCCGCGTCCCGCCGAATCGTAAATTAGCGGCTGTAAGACTTGCCTGTCAACGGTTTGAAGCTCGCGGAGAACGCTTGGTAAGGCATCACAGCCGTCGGGGAGCGTCAGCTGTTACGCTGCAATCACCCACCTTGGGACGGGGGGGCCGATGGGCCCGCGCCCGACCCAAAGGTGGCTCAAAGCGAGCAACAAAGCTCGTTTGAGACGATTCGGAAACCCATGTGCCGGGTAACATAGTCTTGCGCAGGAATGCCAGGTTTTGAGGAACGCCAGTTGAATTCGACGCAAAACCGAGTGTTGCGCGGAGTCCGCTTGGGGCTTTTGTGGGCGGGGGTCGCGCTGGGCCTCTCGGCCTGCAAGTTCTTTGACCTGGGCAACCCGTTGTTGCCCAAGTCTCGGGCCGTCGCCTTTCCCGAGCCCAGCATGATCAACGTCCAGATCACCTACCAGCGGTCGACCAACGTCTTCAACGTGCAGGCCGAGGACGTCACCGTCAGGGTGCAAAGCTTCCCGAATGACGCGGGTCCTGGCGTGCAATTCGAGGGCTATACCGCCGAGTACCTCGATCAGACGGGGTTGCCGATCGCCAGCCTGTTGCTCTCCAAGGTGGACCTCGATATTTCGGGCTATCTGCCCCCGGCCTCGAGCCAGCGGCCGGCCAACCTGGAATTGACCCTGCCCATCTACAACCAGCAGGTGCGGGGTTACGGCATCGACCAGGTCTTCGTCTTCAAGCCAACCCCCGCTTTGAATCGTCAGCTGATCCACACGATCACCTGCCGCGTCACCCTGAAGGGGGTAGATGACAACTTCAACGAGGTCGAGATCCCTGTCAGCGTTCCGATCCGCTTCGAGGGGAATATCTCAGAATGAGACAGATGCACACACTTCGCCGCACACTGGGAGCCGCTCTCTGCTTGCTGGCCGCCGCAACGGGCGTGGCCGGTTGCGATACCAACGCGCTGGTGACGCAATACCCGGCGCTGTCACCCATCATCGGACCGCGGGCCAAGAAAGCCCCCACCGTGATCCAGCGGGGGCATTTGCACGGCAAGGTGGTGAAGTCGGATGGCAAGGTGCAGGGCAACGCCTTTGTCACGACCGGAGGGGCCTACGCCTTCACTGCGGAGATCAGCGAAACCAGCCCCCCTGAGTTCGTGGAAGACAAGGACAACAACAAGGACAGGCAGTACGTCGAGGGCCACGAGTTCGAAGATGGTAGCGTCGCAGACGCCCTGCGCATTCTGAGAAAGTTCCCTTCCTCCAACAAACCGGATGGCAAATACTTTTACCTCAAGCATGGTGAATTCCTGCTGGAGGGCATTCCAGAAGGCGACGTGCTGGTCACCGCCTCTTTCCAGGATGTGGTGGGGGCGCCCCAGCGCTTCACGATCCAGCCCAACTTCCTGCTGCGTGACGCCGACTTCACGCTGGACATCCCCCCGACGCTGGACCTCGATGACAAGGGCCTGCCGCCAAGTATCCTCGAGTGGACCGCTTCGGAGCCGCCCACGGGCATCACCTTGAAGGTGGTTCAACGCAGCACCCTGGGCCCCGATGGCCAACCCGGGCCGCCTGAAACCAATGTCACGTACAATCCGGAACCACCGGACGTGGGGCTCACGCTGCGGTCGCCCCCGGGCAGCCGTGGCGCCCTGATCACCGGATATTCGGTCTTCTACACCTACAACACGCCCCGCCGGGCTGCCGAGACACCACCCAAGCCGGCCATCGCGACCCCCAAGACCGAAGTTCCCACCCCGCCGCTGCTGGTGCCTCCGGCCAACCAGCAGACCTTCGGGCCTTCGGTGAACCTGGTCATACCGGTCGGCTCGGTCTCCTTGAAGAACTTCTTCACGCCGGCCGATCCGCTGGACCAACCCTTGCTGGTGGTGGCGCGCATCCGTTTTCTCAGTGGTTCGAACGAGATCAACGGACGGAACAACCGCCCTCTGGAAGTGGCTGTTCCGATGCGTGCCCTGTCGAACTAGTCCGCGAGGACGTTCCGCCCGGCCTGTTCGGGCTGACGCCTTGCCTCGGAGGGTTCCAGGTTGGACGTGGTCACGCTGGATTTATCGGGCCCCTGGCAACTGCGGCCTGTCGCGACCAGCGACGGGCCGCCTGCCCCTGAAGATGGGTGGCATGAGCAGCAGCTGCCGGCGCACTGGCAGGAACACCCTGCGCTCAGCACGCACACAGGCACGGTGTGGTACCGCAAGCGATTTTCCTTCACGGCGCCCGATCAGGCAGGCCTGAGTCACCACCTGCGTTTGCGAGGAGTGTTCTACCGCTTCCGCATTCACCTCAACGGCCAGTTCGTGGGTGCCTCGGAAGGCTATTTCTTCCCGCAGGACTTCGACATCACCGCGGCCTTGCGCGCGGAGAACGAGCTGCTGATCGAAGTGGAAAGCCCGATCGAGCGTTCCTGCCTGGAAAAAGAGACCATCACAGGCGTCTTTGCGCATTGGGACGCCCTCTCGAGCTATCGCTACAATGCCGGCGGGCTCTGGTTGCCCGTGGAAATCGTGTCACGGCCCGCGCTCTCGATCGCCTCCGCCCTGTGGCATCTGACAGACTTCAACGACACGCAAGCCGAGGTGTCCATGCGCGTCGATGTGCGCGTGCCGGAGGCCTGTCAGGGAGCATGGCAGGTGACCTTTTCTCCCCACAACTTCGCGGGGGAGGCCCAGCATTTCGAGGGGTTGGTCACGCTGCCCGCTGGACGATATGGCTGGCACCACCACCTGAAATTGCCCCAGTACCGCCTCTGGTGGACGCACGACCTGGGTTTTCCGGCCCTCTACCGTGTCCAGGTGACGCTCACGGTCGGGGAACAACGCACCGCCTGGGAAACCATCACCGGGCTCCGCACCTGGGAGATGCGCGATTACATCGCCTATCTGAATGGGCGGCGACTGTACGTGAAAGGCAGCAACTACCCTCCCGGTGATGCCCGCCTGGCCAGCATGACGCCCGAGCGCGCCCACATCGACCTGCAATGGGCCAAGCAAGCGCACATGAACATGCTGCGGGTCCACGCCCACGTGGACCACCCAGCCCTCTATGGGGCCGCCGATGAGGCCGGTGTGCTGCTCTGGCAGGACTTTCCGCTGCAATGGCTGTACGCCAGAAAAATCCTGCCAGAGGCGCTGCGCCAATCCCAGGAAATGGTGCGCATGCTGCACCACCACCCGAGCATCGTGATCTGGTGCCTGCACAATGAACCGCTGCACGTGGATGACACCAGTGTGGAGCCGCTGCTGCGCCAGCTGCGCACCTACTGGAGCCTTTTCCGCAGCTGGAACCGGGATGTCATGGGCTCCCAGCTGGTCCAGGCAGTCAGCCATCTGGACCAGAGCCGCACCGTGATCCGTTCCTCGGGCGAAATGTGGATTCCAGGCTGGTTATCTGGCACCGACGGCCACTACTACTTCGGCTGGTACATGTCCTACGGGCCCAAGCGGTGGTTTGATCTCTGGCGACGCCTGTTCCCACGCAACCTGCGCTTCGTAACGGAATTCGGCGCCCAGAGCTTTCCCAATTACGAACACGCGCGCACCTTCTTGCCCGATGACCTGCGTGGTTCCGACTGGCGCCACCTGAATCGCCAGTACCTGCTTCAGTGGGAGCTGATGAGCCTGTGGATCGACACGGGGTCTCATCAACTGGCGCCTCTGGTCGAGGCCAGTCAAACCTATCAGGCCGAGCTTCAGCGCTATTACGTCGATCGGCTGCGTTTTCACAAGTACCGACCGAATGGGGGCTTCCTGAACTTCATGTTCACGGATTCCCAGCCCGGGGTCAGCTGGTCCATCATCGACTACTGGCGGAGCCCCAAGCAGTCCTATCACGCCTACAAGTTGGCCCTCTCCCCCCAGTATGTGTTTTGCCTGACGCCGCGCGACCGCTACCGACCGGGCAAGCGCTATCGGCTGCCAATCCATGTGGTCAACGATGCGCATGAGCCTCGCCAGGTGGCGATCGCGGTGAGCTTGCTCGCACCGGATGGCCGCGCCCAACACGAGCAGACCCACCATCTGACGCTGGAAGCCGACTGTCAGGCCGTATCGCTGGGGCTACTGCCCTTCCAGCCAACCAGCGAAGGGAACTGGCAATTGCGCCTGACGCTGAGCCAACCTGGCGAAACGGATCTGGTCAACGCCTACGATCTGCCCGTCGGCCGATGACGTGAGCGCTCCGCGCGACGCTCAGGGCTGAAGGATATCGATGCGAACGCTGCCGACCCCATCAATTTTCAGAACCCGCGCCGCGGCGGCGGACAGGTCGATTTCCCGGCCTTTCACATAAGGCCCTCGATCGTTGATGCGCACCAGACACGAGCGATGATTGCGCGTGTTGGTCACCAGCAGCACCGTCCCGAAGGGCAAGGTCTTGTGCGCGGCCGTCATGGAATTCTGGTTGAAGCGTTCGCCACTGGCCGCCCGACGGCCATTGAAGCCCGGGCCATACCACGAAGCGCGGCCCGTCAGCGTGCCGGAGAACAGCCCGCCACGGGAGGCAGCCAGTCGGAAGGGCGCCCCCCCCACCGCCATCCGCATATTGTCGAGCCAGCGCAGCACCAAACTGGTGGAACGGCCTCCACCCGCCCGGGCCAAGCGTTCGTCGACCGTCAGCAAGGTTTCGCCGCCCGCCACAATGGCGTAGCTGCCGCGCCGGCGCGCCGGCGTGATGAGGTCGGCGCGCATATGACCGTTGGCCTGCGCCCGGTTGACGGCGTCCGCGATGGGTTGCGCCCGCGTGCCGTCATCCCCCGTCAACGTCAGGACGCGCCGAAGATTGACATACAGGTCGGAACGCAAGGTCCCGTCTGGCGCCATCGAGACCACCACATTGGCGAAGCGAGGGTGGCTGCTGAGCAGTTCCGCCCCTGCGTTCATCACCTTGGCCTGCACCTCTGGTGCGTTGATGTCGCCCATCTCGGGACTGTTGGGGGCCGTCGCGTAGGCGGAGTCCGGCTCATAAATGTCCAGCGCCTGAGCCGTGCCGCAAGGCCAGAG
>JAYKJB010000065.1 GCA_035285325.1 Candidatus Sericytochromatia bacterium | reverse complement strand
CGTTCACGTCGAGCAAGGCGCCAGACGTACTAGCAGCGCAGCGAGCTGAATCCCGGTTTCGAACAGGCCCTAAAGGCGCTCGGTTTCGACGTCCCGGCGATGGTCTGGTCCAACTGGAGCGAGCAAGGTCAAAAACCTAAAAGGGGCGAGAGGAAACGGTAGGACCCTGGGCAGGGGACATGAATTTCCGACGTAGCCCCAGCGTAGCCCCAAACAAAAAGGCCGGACTCAGGAGTTCCTGAGACCGGCTTTTCTACTGGGTTTTTCGCTACATGTGAGGCGGAGGGCATGAGATTCGAACTCACAACCCCTTGCGGGGCGACGCATTTCGAGTGCGCTTCCTAACCACCCGGACACCCTCCAGATGAGCTGCCATGCTATCAAAGAGGGGGATCCGCCGCAAGGGGGCCCCCTCGGCTATAATCTCCCACATGTCCACGCCTGCTATCCCCACTGCGGGTCTCCCCTTTGACCCGACGCCGCTGACCCTGGCCGCCCACCAGCCGGAGGCCTGGAATGAGTTTTTGACGCGTCACGGCGTCCGCATTCTGGCTGCCGTGGCGACCCAATGCGAGGCGGGCTGTCGGGTGGCCCGAGGCACGTATGCCTGCATTTTGCGGCCCATGCTCGGTGACGGACCGGAGCCCTCGGAGGCGCCTGACCTTTGTCGAGAGGCGATGCTCCGGTTTCAAGGGGTCTGTGCCAGGGTTCGGGGGCGCCTGTCGGAATATCGTGGCATGGCCTCGCCAGAGGCCTGGCTGGAGGCCATCCTGTGGGAAGAGTGGGAGGCCTATCGGGTGGCCAGGGATGGCCATCAGTGGCTGCCGCCCGGCTTGTCCGAACTGCCATCGTCGGCTCAGAGCGTGTTCAGGCGATCGTGCCGAGAATCGAACCGGGCTGACGTGCAGCGGCAGGTCGGACTGGACTCCACGCAGATGGCTGAGGCGGAGGGCCTGATCGAGGCTGCCCTGGAGCGCCAGGGCTTGCGCTGGTGGCCGTGGCGGCCCGAGAACGGGAGAGAGAACACTCCGGCAGCTCTCCCGGCCTCCTGTCCGGCGCCTGAGGAACTGGCTGCTTGGCTGGAGGGGCGAGGTGCAGCGCTGGACCGGATACGCTGGGACGGGCACGTCAGCGACTGCGAGGCGTGTCGACAACGCGTGGCCTGGCTCAAGCCGCGTTTGGAGGTCGTGCCCCGGCTGACCGTGCCACGCTGGCTGTTGCGCACGGTCCAGGACCACCGCGGTCAGGCTGGCCCGGAGCCCGAAACCAGGCCGCGTACCTGGCGTGAGCGTTTGATTTCCCAACCGGACTGGGTGGCTGGGTTGGTGGTGGGGGGCGTCGTCGGTATTTTCATCCTGCTGGTCGTGTTGCCGCGCCAGGAATATGCTCGCCCGGTGACGTTGCCCGATGACCAGTTCCTGGCGCGTTCAGCCGCTCCCCTGCCTTCGCCGTTGGCCGCTCACCTGGCCAATGCCCGCGTGGCCCTTCGCAGGGGCAAGGTCGAGGCGGCCCTCCAGGAACTCAACCTGGTGCTCGCTCGTCGGCCGGATGACATGGAGGCTCGCTGGTTGCTGGCCAGCACCTATGATCGGTTGGGGGACCAAACCCGGGCTTTGAAACATTATCAGGCGTTTCTGGCCATGCACGAGCGCCGCGAACAGATCATCGACGATCGTGTGCGCCGGGTGCGCGAACGTCTGACGGGGCTGGCCAGCGACGAGCCGTGAGCAGGTTGGCCGGCTCGGCGTGTGGGGCGCTCTCATCGCTCGCCTGAGGGCGGTCGCCTGCGGGGCGGCTCTCGTCGCTGGGTATAGGAAGAACCTGGCTCTCACGTGCGTTTGAACAACAGGGACCGTGTCAGAACACGCAGACGATGAAATGAATCCTCCGGGTCCGGACCTGCTGGCTGGGTTGTCGGCCGAGCAAAGGCTGGCTGCCATGCGTGACGCGATCGCCGCCGGAGAGAGGGCCGCGCGGGCCCGGGCCAACGCGAAACGCCAGCGAGCCCAGGACCCACTCGACCGTGAGGCGGCCCACGTGATCGAGGCGACCGTGCAGGCCCCTCCGGAATTGCCGGCAGAGCTGTTGCCCCTCGAGCCTCCCGGGCCCGCCCCTCACGCCTTCGAACTGGGCTCACCCGAAGACCTGGCGAATCTGATCGCGGAACTCGACCGCGTCTTGCCCGACTCCCCCGTGGATGAGGTGCATGGGGATCTGGTCATCAAACGCTCGGATGAACGCTACCAGGCCTGGTATGAACTGGCCGCGCAGGACGCCTTGCCAGCAGCCCTGCGCGAGATCAAGGGCCCCATCGACGTCAAACGTTTGTTGACCGCCCTGCTGGTCGAGGTGGGGGACGTGAAACGCACCAATGCCATGCTTTTGGAACACCTGGCGCGTATCGAGGAGAAACTGGACCGCAACAACCGCATGCTTCGCCAACCCAGGGGTTGGTAGGCTCAGGTGGGCTCGCTGTGGCTCCCGTCGCCTCTCTCAGCGGCAAAGGGTCAGCCTGGCAGCCCCGTCCGGTGGGTATCGCTATCCGTCGCCTTCCGAGGGTGTTGCGGCCGAGGCCAGCGCGGCCAGCAGGCTCTGAATGGTGGGCTGTTTGGCCTCTGCCGCCACGTCGTGGCCGGCTTGCCGAATCACCGCGCTGGTGTGAGGGCCGATCGAGGCCAGGTGGGGCCGTTGACGCCCCGCGTGCAGGGGCCAGGCCTCCCGCCAATGGTCGAAGGCCGAACCGCTGGCAAACAGAACCCAGTCCGGTGGCGCATCCGTCAGCGCTCGGTCGACGGTGTCGCGGAGGCCTACCGGTGCGCGATTGGTGTAAATGGTGAGGGGACTGACCGCTGCGCCGGCCTGCTGGAGGCGCAAGGTGAGGGCGTCTGCGGCGCGGTCTCCCTGCGGCAAGAAGACCAGACGGCCACGCAGTGGCACCTCCCGTCGCAGGATGTGCGCCAGACCTTCGCTGTCGGCCCGTTCTGCGACCAGTTCGACGGAAAAACCGAGTTCGCGGGCGCGGGCCGCCGTGCCGGGCCCCACTGCGGCCACTCGCAGCGAGCGCCTCGGAGGCTCTCCGGCCAGACACGTGGCAAGCACCCGCACCACGGTGGGGCTGGTCAATAGCAACCAGTCAGCCTGGCTCAGCAAGAGCTGGCACTGGGCCCGCAAGGCCCCGTCGGTCAACGCCTCGATGGCCACACACGGCACGGAAATGGGGCGTGCCCCCGCGCGTTCGCAGGCGTGTATCCAATCCCCTGCCTGTTCCAGCGGGCGGGTGATCCAGAGAACCCGGCCGTGCAGGACGTCAGCTGAGCGCGCCACGACGCACGTGCTCGAGCAATTCGTCTGCCCCTTGCGCCCGCAACTGTTGGGCCACGCGCTGTCCCAGCGACACCGCCGCGTCCGTCGTTCCCGATTCCGAGAATCGCAGGCAAGGGGAGCCCGTCAGGGCGGCCACCAGCCCTGTCAGGTGTAACTCGCCGTCGTGGCAGGTGGCATGGGCCGCAATGGGCACCTGACAACCTCCCTCCAAGGCCGCCAGCAAGCTGCGTTCCGCCAGCACACAGGCGCGCGCCTCCCCGTCTTCCAGCGGCGCCAGCAGTTGCTGGACGCGTGCGTCGGCGGCACGACACTCCACGGCCAGCACGCCCTGGCCCACGGCCGGCAGGCAGATGTCTGGGGGCAGGTATTCCGTGATGCGCGCAGCCAGGTCCAACCGCGTGAGGCCGGCTGCAGCCAGCACCAGGGCATCGTATTCCCCACGTTCGAGCTTGGCGAGTCTGGTTTGCAGATTCCCCCTCACATCGGCGAAGGCAAGCTGCGGAAAGGCCCGCTGCAACTGAGCCCGGCGACGCAGACTGCTGGTTCCGACGACCGTCCCGGCCGGCATGCTGGCCAGTTGCGCGAAACGTACGCTCACGACACAGTCGCGGGCATCTTCTCGGGGCAGTACCGCTGCAACGGAAAGCCCGGCAGGAAGCTGGGTTGGCAGGTCCTTCAAGGAATGTACGGCCAGATCAATGGTGCCGGCCAGCAGGGCCTCCTCGATTTCTTTGACGAACAGGCCTCGGTCACCGATGCGTGCCAGCGGGACATCCAAGATCTTGTCCCCCGTCGTTTTGATCACGACGATTTCGGTGGTCAACCCAGGATGAAGCCGGCAAAGCGCATCGGCCACGTGACGGGTCTGCCACAGCGCCAGCGCGCTGCCCCGGCTGCCCAGACGAAGGTGCCCGGCGTCAGTCAATCAAGCTCTCTCCGGCGTTCGAACGGGCCTTGTCACGTTGCGGAATGCGCTTGCGCAAGTAACGCTGGGTCGCGTCTTCGACCTCCAGATCGAACAGCCGGGCCAATGCGGCGGCGTGGCTGGTCCGTTCATTGGTGTCGAGCGTCTTGAGGCGGGCCACCGGAGGATGCGTGAGGCGGCCGAGCAGGTGGTGGGCAAAGCGCTCCAAGGCCGCCCGTGGATCGCGATGCAACAGGCCGGGCTGGCGTTCCAAGAAGATGCTGATTTCGTCGGCCGCGAGTCTTTCAAAATGTTCCGTGAAGGCTTGAATCGTGGGCACCACCTGAAAAGAGGCCAGGCGGGAGATGAAGTCTTTGACCTGCGCCTCGATCAAGACTTCCGCGTCGATAATCAGATTGGCCCGTTCTTCCCGGTTGTGGCGCGCCACCGCTTCCAGGCCATCCAGATCGATCAAGGTCACGCCCGGCACTTCCGCCAGCGCGGGGTCAATATTGCGGGGCACGGCGATGTCGATCAGCATGCGCGCTCGGCCCGGCACGGCCGGGTAATTGTTGGGCCCGAGCAGGTAATGCGGGGCGGAGGTACAGCAGATGATCACATCCGCCACCGCATGCAACATGCGGCCATCTTCCAGGGAGAGGGCCTCGCAACCGAGGCGGCGGGCGGCTTCCTGCGCCCGCTCGAAGGTTCGATTGACGATGTAAACGTGCTGGGCCCCTCGCTGGGTGAGTGCCTTGATGGTGTGGGAACTCATCTTGCCCGCCCCGTAGATCAGCACGATGCGGTCTTGAAGGTCGCCCAGTTTGGCCGCCGCCATGTCCACGGCTGCGGAACTCACCGAGACGGACCCTCGTCCGATGTTGGTTTCCGTACGCACGCCCTTGCCCACCTTGATGGCTTGCTGGAAGAGCGCCTCCAGATACTGCCCCGCTGCATCCAGACGTTGCGATTCGGAGAGGGCGGCCTTGACCTGGGCCAAAATCTGCCCTTCGCCCACGATCAGGGAGTCGATGCCAGCGGCCACGCGATGCAGGTGGCGAATGGCGTCCTCGTGGACGTAGAAATATCCGTAGGCGTCCAGCAGGCCCTGCTCGACCCGCTTTTCTCGACACCAGAATTCACGTAGCGTGGCGCGCGCCGCATCAGGGTCCGGCGTCACCGCATAGATTTCCGTCCGATTGCAGGTGGAGAGGATGACCCCCTCCAGAATGCCGGTACAGCCCAGCAGACGGGCCAGAGCAGCTTCCGCCTGGCGGTCGGTGAAGCTCAGCTTTTCGCGGATGTCGACGCTGGCGGTCTGGTGGCTGGTTCCGAGTAGGACGAGTTGCATGCGGGCCTTGGAGGGACAAGGTACTGTCCGGGGGCTGCTTCAACACGTCGCGGGCAGGGACGGAAAGGCTGAAACCAGCACCTACAGGCTACATGAGCCATACGAACATTTTATCAAAGTTGAACGGGGCGGACAAGGCAAGCCACCCCACGGGGCGGGTCGGTTTGGTAGCGGGTGTTGCGGCCGGTTCGGCGGGGGGACGCTCAGCGCGCCCACGGTCGAACGATCACGGCGATCACGATGCCGACCATGAACAGGGTCGGTACCTCATTCATCACGCGATAAAAGCCTGGCGGCTTGACGCGCGGATTGGCCAGCAGCTTCTTTCGGTGCGCCACCGCCATGCCGTGACTGGCAAACAGGCCCAACAACAGCGTCAGTTTCAGATGCATCCAGGGCTGGGTCAGATAGGCGGACGGCGCCAGTGCGACCAGGCTGGCTCCGGTGGCGAGGGAGGCGAGCATGGCGGGCGTCGTGATGTAGTTCAGCAGCCGCCGCTCCATGATGACCAGGCGGTCCATGACCACCTGTTCCTGCTCCATTGCGTGATACACATAGAGCCGCCAGATATAGAGCATACCGGCCATCCAGGCGATGATCGAGATGACGTGAAAGGCTTTGAGCCAGAGCATGAGACCTCCAGGACTGCGTTACAGGGTGCGTGAGAAGCGTCGTTCCGAAGGCGGCGTACGCCCCAGGTAAGCATCGAATTGCATGGCCAGATTGCGCAGCAGAATCTGGCCGCGTGAGGTGACATACAGGTCTCGCGGGCCACGCTCCAGAAGCCCATCGGCCTCCATCGGCGCCAGGGCGGTGAGGGCAGCGGCGAAGGTGGCGTCAAAGTCGATGCCGAATTCTGCCTCCACGGCGTCCTTGCTCACGTGCAGCAAGCAAAACAAGCGGTTGATCACATCCCGTCGCAACCGATCATCGGGGGTCAATGGCAAGCCTCGCACCACCGGCAAGTCTCCCGCCTCGACGCGCTTCATGTAATCGAACACGTTGCGGTCATTTTGCACGTAAGCCTGGGCCAGGTCAGAAATGGCCGATGGGCCGAATGCCAGCAGGTCGGTGTCCGCATGGGTGGTGTATCCCATAAAATTGCGACGCAAGGTTCCATCCGCCTGATGGCGCGTGAGTTCATCATCCGGGCGCGCAAAGTGGTCCATGCCGATGTAGCGGTAGCCCATTCCGAGCAGTCGGGCGATCGCCATTTCAAACAGCGACAGCTTGGTTTCCGCGCTTGGAAGGCTTTCCGGGGTGAACACACTCTGGTGCTTTTTCAACCAGGGCACGTGGGCATAGTTGAACAGGGCGAGTCGGTCCGGGTTGATGGCCGCCACCTTGTCGAGCGTGTCCGCAAATCCCGCCGGAGTCTGGTGCGGCAGACCGTACATCAGGTCGGTGTTGACGCTCAGGAAGCCCAGGCGACGACACTCCGCAATCAAGTCTCGGGTAACCTCGAAGGGTTGCACACGGTTGACGGTTTCTTGCACCTTGGCGTCGAAATCCTGAATCCCCATGCTGACGCGGTTGAAGCCGAGATGGCGCAGGGTCGCGAGCTGTTCGAAACTCGTCACGGCCGGATGCAATTCCAGCGATATTTCGGCCTCCGGCCGCAGGCGGAAATGCTTGGTGATGGCCTGGAAGAGCCGGGTGATCTGGGCGCTGTCCAGGTAAGTGGGGGTGCCCCCGCCCCAGTGGACCTGAACGACTTCGCGTCCGCGTCCGGCGAGTTCCCCGACCCTGGCCAGTTCCTGCTCGACGGCGTTCAGGTATCGCTCGACCAGTTCCTGCTTCTGGGTGACCCACATGTTGCAACCGCAGAAGTAACACAGCTTGTGGCAAAAGGGGATATGAACGTAGATCGACAGGGGCACGTGGCCGCGGCTGGCATGGTTGTCCCGCAGCACCTGCTCAGCCTCTCGGGGCCCGAAATCGTCCCGCCATTCGGGGGCGGTGGGATAGCTGGTGTAGCGCGGGCCTGCCACGTCGTAGCGCGCGAGGATCTCGCGGGGCACCATGTAATCCGCGGCCACCGGTGACCGGCGCTGGGTGGCGTCGTCAGGCACGCGTGGCGACCTCGGCGAGCGACTTCACCGCGTCCACAAACGCCTGCGCGTGTGGCACCGGCACGTCCGGCAGGATGCCGTGCCCCAGATTGAACACGTGCCCGGGGCGACCGGCCACCTGCGCGTGCAGGCGACGCACCTCCGCCGCGATGTCCGCGACGGGCGCGTACAGCATACACGGGTCCATGTTGCCTTGAATGGCGACCTGGCCCCCAATCCGGTCGAAGGCTTGGCCCAGGTCCGTTCGCCAGTCGATCCCCACCGCGTCGCACCCGCTCCCTGCCAGATGTTCCAGGGCCTGGCCCGCGCCGTTCATGTACACGATGACCGGGACTCCGGCCCCCTTCACACCCGCCACCACGCGACGGGTATACGGCAAGGCGAACCGCTCGAAATCGCGCGGAGACAGCACGCCTCCCCAGCTCTCGAAGATCTGCACGGCGTCTGCCCCCGCCCCAATCTGGTAGCGGAGGTAATCCACCAACATGGCCACCAGTCGATTCATCAGGCCGTCGAAGGCTTCGGGTTCGTTGTACATGAAACGCTTGATCCGGTCGTAATTCTTGCTGCCGCCGCCCTCGATCATGTAGGCAGCCAGCGTCCAAGGCGCACCGGCGAAGCCCAGCAGGGGCATTCCCGCGGGCAAGGCCGCCTTGACCATGCGCAGGGCCTGTCCCAGGTAACCCACCCCCTCCTCAGGCACGACCGTTCGCAGTTTCTGGATGTCGTTCGGCGACCGAATGGGGTCTGGCAGGTGGGGGCCTTTCTCATCGAAGACGAGCGCCATGCCCATCGCTTCCAGCGGGGTCAGGATGTCGGAAAAGATAATGGCGGCGTCGACGCCGATCGGGCCAATGGGTTGCAGCGTGACTTCGCAGGCCAATTCCGGGGTCTTGCACACCGTCAGGAATGAGTGCTTGGCCCGGACCGCGCGGAATTCCGGCATGTACCGCCCGGCCTGACGCATGATCCACACCGGCGGTCGCGGAACGGGCTCGCGTCGAAGCGCACGGAGGAGCAGGGAGTCACGGATGTCGGACATGGATGGGTTTCCGAAAAAGCGGTCCTGGCGGCGTCCAGAAGGCCTGCGGCATGCTACCACAGCCCGCTCGCGGGTGACGGGATTGCCGGCGTTTTCAGGCACACTTGGCCATTGGGAAGGTTCCAGCCCTGCCGCAGGATGGCGGGGGGGCCAAGCGAACGGAGGGCTGCACATGAAAACGCTTCCCGTGGCGGTGCTCGCGGGGGATGGCGTGGGGGGCGAGGTCATGCCAGCCTGCCTGGAGGTGCTTCGGGCCACGGGCGCTCGACACGGGTTTCAACTGCTGGTTCGCGAGGGGCAGATTGGCTTGACGGCGTACCACGCCACCGGTCACGCCTTGCCCGGCGTCACCATGGCATTGTGTCGAGGGGCGCCGGCGGTGCTGGTGGGGCCGTTGGCCGGCCCCAAGCATCTCGATTCTCCTTCCTCGAAACAACCTCGCCAGGCATTGATCAAATTACGGGATTGGCTGGGCACTTTTGCCACGGTTCGCCCCATCCGGACCTATCCGGCCCTTGGCCGCGCAAGCGGCGATGTCAGGACGCCGTTCGACCTCGTGATGGTCTATGACCACAGCAGCGGGCTATTTTATGGTCAACCTCGGAGCCTTGTGCGTTTGCCGGAGGGAGAGGTCGCCACCAACACGATGGTTTACACCTCGCAGGAGGTTTGCAGGGTGGTGAATCTGGCCTGTGAACTCGCCCGCAAGCGACGCGGTGAAGTCCAATCGGTCGATCAGGCCAAGCTGCTCGAAACGGGCCAGGTGTGGGCGCACGCGGTGGAGGCGATCGCCCCTGGGCTCCGTGATGTGCGCCTGACGCGCCGGGATGCGACCCACTTCTTTTTCGAGCTGGTCAGGCAACCTGAGCGCTATGACGTGCTGGTGTCGGAGATGTCCCTCGGTCACCTGATGGCGGCGGTGGCGCAGGGCCTGACGGGCAGTTTCGCGGTGCATCCAGTGGCATACCTGGGGGGAGCCACCAGCATTTTTCAACCCGCGCACGGCTCGGGACCTCACATTGCCGGACAGGGCGTGGCGGACCCCCTGGGCATGATTCGCTGCGGCGCATTCATGCTCCGCTGGGTGTTCGGCGAGGTGACGGCAGCCGACGCGATCGAAAGCGCGATCGAGAAGGTCCTGGCCGCCGGTTTGCGCCCCGCCGAGTTGTGTGACGGACGGGAACCTTCGCTGGTGCCCTGCTCGACCCGAGACCTGACGGCGGCCCTGATTGCCGCGCTGGACGTGGCTTGAGTCAGGGCTTGCCGGGTGTCCCGTTTTCTCGTGATCCTGCTCCTGGTCACGGGCATCCGGTGGGCCTATAGTGTGGCAGGACATCGGTTGACAAGCCGCCCGGCGCGCGGGGGGCCTTGTCGGACGGGCGGGGAGGGTCGTCGCCGCCTGGAACTTCAGCGCGTGTCCGGCGGCCACGGGCTTCATTCGAGACGCACCGGCTTTGAGCCTGGTTGACGGGCGAAGGCCAGACTCAGGGAGTCGGCAGATGCTGCAAACGGGAGACCCAAGACTGGCAGATTTGCCGCGCTGGGACGGCACCCATGCCCTCGTCTGGGCTGCGCCCGGCTGGGCAGGCGCCACGCCTGAATTTGGCGGGACCATCTTGCGCAAGCTTCCGGGTGCCACCCAACTCCCCGAGCCCCTTTCGGCCCGCTATGATGCGGTGGCGTTGCTGGGGGTGCTGAGTCACGTGGCCAACCCCACCTCGTGGTTGCATGCTGCGCGGGCCGCCCTGCGGCCGGGGGCGGTGTTGCTGCTGGTCGAAGAACTGGAGGGCCCCTTGGAGCCGGCGGCGGCCTTGCACCGGGAGATTCGTCGACTGGTCCGCGCCGAAGCGGGCGGTGGGGAAGCGGAATGGCCGCCATTGCGACGTTTTCAACTCGGTTCCATCATTCAGGGGTTGGGCCTGGGCGACTACGGCTTTTCTCCCTGGATGCCCCCGAATTCGATGGAGGTCGCGGCCGCGAACCCGCAGCTCACCCAGGAGCGGGACGCCCTCGAAAGGCTGGCGCAGGCCAGCACGAGCGGCGCGCGACGCGATGAAGCGAGCGCGCTGCTGCGTCGCCTGGAAACCGAGCGGCCAGCCTGGGGCCCCGTGATGCGTGTGTGGGGCATCGCGCCTGCCCAATGACGGCAGGGAATTACCGCCAAGGGTGACGCAGGGAGTCGTTCAGGCGATCGGCCACGCCCTTGAACACCCCGCGCGCCACCCAGGGAAGTCCAGGTGGGAAAGCGAGCGCGGAGAACCAGCCTGCCCAGTCCGGCAACGGCGCTGGCCCACCGCCGGCGGGCCGGGACAGGCGGGGGCCCGGCGGCAGGTTGGCTGCCACCCAGCGGGCCCAGGGAACCTCCGGGGAGATCAGAACCCGTTGCAAGATGGCGGCCGCGCGAGCCTGCTCGCTTGGCCCCGGGAACCAGGCCTGCAGCAAGCGAACCCAATCCAGCTTCAGCTTCGGCAAGCGTGCGGGGTGCGGCACCAAACGTCCCAGCGCGGAGGGGAAGCGGGGGTCCTCGAGGGTCGAGACGACCAGTTCACGACCGGTGGGGGACGCGAGAAAGGCCTCCAGTTTTTGGGTGTCGAGTCGCTCCAGCGATACGTCTGGCGGCAGGGCGTTGGTGATGGCGTCGAATCCACCCGTCAGCACGCGTTCCCTGACCTCGCGACGCAGGGCGCTGGCTCCAGGGTGAGCCAGCACATCGAGCAAGGCTGCGAGCATGTCGTTCATGGCGTCCGGCTCGTCGGCGATCGCCATCTGTACCAGGCTGCCGAGACGCTCCATCATGCCGCCCGATGCGGCAACTCGCATCAATTCCTGAAGAATCCAGGGGTTTTCCACATCAACGCGCCGCAGGACCAGCTTGGCGAAAAACGGCAAGGCGATCGGTAGGAACTTGAAGGAGGGATCCGCCCGGTATACCACCCCCTCCATGGAGGCTGCCGTCCGGGTCAGGAAAAGGAATCGATCCGGCAGGCGGAAGGGGTATCGCCGCATCAGGGCATAGAACTTGTCAGACACCTCTTGCAAGGTGTAGCGGCGATCCGTGAAGCCCAGTTGGGCGGCCCAGACGTCCGTGAAGATGGGCAACAACTCCTGGCGGGGCACGTCCGGCGGCACGATGTCAGCCCGAACCATGTCGTCGTAAAAGGCGTCCCAGTCCTGCTGAATCACGTGAATGAACATCTCGACGAGTTCCCGCTGGAACTTCTCGTCGATGTACTCGACCATGCCGAAGTCAAGGTAAATCAGTCGGGCGTCAGGCGTGACGAAGATGTTGCCCGGGTGTGTGTCGGCGTGGAAGAACGCATCTTCGAAAATCTGCTTGGTAAAGGCCTGAATGCCCAGGCCTGCCATCTCCAGGTAATCGATGCCGGCGGCGCGGATGGCGTGCTCGTCATCGAAGCGAACGCCGTAGACCCGTTCCTGGGTGAGCACGCGCGTGGACGAATGGCTCCAGTAAATTCCTGGTGCGCCGATCCGGGCCACCCGCTCGAAATTGCGCGCGAACTTTTCCCCATGAAGCCCTTCGACCCACAGGTCCAGTTGCTGGTAACAACTGACGCCCAGTCGATCGACCAGCGCGACGTAGGGCGTGTCGGGACTGCCTCCCAGCCAGAAGGTAAAGCGGGGGTGCGCCTCCAACCATTGGGCGAACCAGCGCATCAGCACCAGGTCCACCGCGAAGCGCGCAGCCAAACCGGGGCGCAGCACCTTCACGACGGCATCTTCGCCGCTCGGCAAGGTGGCCGCGTGAACCTGCCCCAAACTCGCGGCGGCCAGGGGCGTCGGGTCAAAGCTTCTGAACAGCCTTTCGAGGGGGCCGCCCAGGTCTTCCTCGACGATGGCGCGCACCGCTTCGAACGGGAAGGCCGGCACCTGGTCCTGCAATTTGGACAGCTCCGCGAGGACATCCTCCGGAAAGGCGTCGACCCGCGTCGACAGCATCTGCCCGAATTTGATAAAGACGGCACCTTGGCGAACCATCTCCTGACGTCCCCAGCGCGCGAAGCGCACGCGCACGCTTCGGGCACGCGGCCAGAGCCAGAGCAACAAGATCCAGGCGAAGGTGAGCCAGAGGGCGCTGATGAACGCACGGCGACGCGCCCGGTACACGGGGCCAGAAGCCTCCGCCTCCGCGATCAGGCGGGTCGGATCATAAGTGGGCGGCACGGGGCCGCGCGGTTGGTGCATGGGGCTCTCGCAGCAGGGACTCCCCAATCTTACAGTGGGAGGCCGCCATCAGGGCACCACGGACCTGGGGCCGGGCTGAGTGGCAGGGAACCACCGGCGACTCTGGCGAGGTTCAGGGCAGTCGTCGGAGCGACTTGCCTGCGCGCGCCACCCAGTCCGGGCTTTGCGCCAGCTGGACGGCTTTCAGCGCATCCACGCGCCCGGATCCGTAGGTTTCGTCTCGCCCGGGAAGGCCCAGATCGACCGTGGCTTGACGCATCAGGTCCTCGATCAACGCGGCAGGGATCATCGCGGGCGTGACAGCTGGTCCGCGACCGGCGGCGCCGGAATCCCTTCCCAAGGCTTCGAGCAGAGCCGAAACGGCCAGCGCGGCCACCCCCGCCACGAAGGGCGACGCCATCGAGGTGCCGTTCAAGCTGGCGTAGCCGTCGCCCTTGGGCACCTGGCCGGTGTAAGGATTGGGGTACGTTGGGATGGTCGAGAAGATGCTGGCGCCTGGGGCCGAGACACCCAGGGTGTGACCGAAGTTGGAAAAGCGAGCAAGCCGATCCATCGGGTCGGTGGCATGGACGCTCAGCACGCCATCCTGGTATTTGGCCTGGCCCGTGTAGAGGTTGCTGCCCTTGTTGCCGGCCGAGACGCAGACCAGCAGACCGCGCCCTCGCGCAAACGCCAGCGTGCTCGACACCAGTTCATCGTCCGCGATGCCCGCGCTGATGTTGATGATCTTGGCGTTGCCCTGGGTTGCAGCGTAATGAATCGCCTTGGCCAGCGACACGGCGTTGTAGTAAGTGCCCTGGAATTGTCCGTCCTCGAAATAGGGTTCGAACACTTTGAGCGCGAGCACCCTGGCGCCCGGCGCCACCCCGGCACCACCCAGGCCGTTGTTGGCCTTGGCGACAATGATGCCGGCCACGTGGGTCCCGTGCATGTCGATGTCCCGCGAGTCTGGTTTGCCCTCGGCCAGATCAGGACCGTTGATCACCTGTCCCAGGAGATCGGGATGTTCAAAGTCCGCCCCGGTGTCGAGGGTCGCGACCACCACCTCGGGACGACCGGTGGTCACTTTCCACGCCTCCGCCACCCTCGTCGTCACGTGAGACCATTGTTCGCCATAGCGAGGGTCATTGACGGCGAACTGGGAGGGTGGCGCTTGAGGGACCGCCGGATTCAGCGCCGGCAGCGGTGCAGGCGTGGCCTGCTCGACGGGAAACAGTTCCAGCCGTTCCACGCTGGTCACCCCTGGCGCGCGCTGATAGGCCGCCAGTGCGTCCGGGATCGCCATGCCGGCGGGCAGGCGATGAACCTGGTAGTCGGCAAACCGCTGAGAAATCGTGATGCCCGGCAGCGGGGGAGCTGCGCTTACGTTGCCTCTGACCAGCAAGTGGTGCTCACTGAACCGACTGCCGGAAGCTCGCAGCGACTTGCTCTTGAATTTGCCCCCCACGGCCGGCGCGGCGAGGGGGCGCGGCACTGCGCCGCAGCCCGCAAGCAGCAGCGAAACCACCACGATCGAGGCAAGCGCCCGCTTCATTCGTACCCCATCCTCTCGTCAACCGAGGAACCGCTGATGCTACGTGAAGTATCGGAGCGAGGAGGGGAAGCTGACGTTAAGGCTGCCTTAAGGCGCGGGGAAAAATCGCAGCCCAGCGCTGGGCGAGGGCGAGGGGATGATGCTGGGGGCCGCACTCGGAGCGGGCGAGGGCGCGACTGTCGGCGCCGGAGTCGGGAAGGGGAGCAGGCCGGCTGAGGGGCCGCCAGCTGCGACGACGGCCCGCCGAAGCGCCTCGACGTCGAAATTGTTGGACGTGTCGGTTTTGCGGCCGAGCGGATATGCGATGTCGCGGTGTCGCGTCACCACCGACCAGTTGAGGTTGTAGCGCACCATCAAGAAGGCCATCAGGCGACCCAGGGCCTCGTACTGAGTTTGCGGATAGGGGTCCGAGTTGTTGCCGAGGTTGCAGATCTCGATCCCGATGGTGAAGTGATTGGCATTGTCTCGCCCCAGAAACTTCGAGGGGCCGGCGTGCCAAGACGCCGCAGAGTCCGGCACGCACTGCACCAGCACGCCGTTCTTGCCTACCACGTAGTGGGAGCTGACCTCGGATGACGGCTTGGAGAAGAACATCCCGATGCGCTCGGCATCGGCTGCACTGGCGGTGTGATGCAGGACGATCGCCTTGATGTCGTCAGGACCTCCCGCGCGGGCGTAGCGATTGGGGGAATCGATGGCCACCATCGCCGGCTTGTCCGGACCGTTGGTTGACACGGCGGCTTGCCTGCGAGCACCCACGATCGGCGCGTTCGGGTCGATGCGGCGAGCAATGTCGTGGTCGCACGGGGATCGCCCCGGGTCAGCTTGCTTCAAGCCCATCGTCGAGGGACGTCCAGTAGACTGCAGCGTGCCGGTCCGGCCGCAGCCCGCCACCCACACCAGCAAAGCCAGCACACTCAGCGTACGCCTGACAGGATGCATCGTTGAATCCCTCACCACTCATCTCTTGGGAGACAGAACAGTTTAAGATTACATCAAGGCCAGTTTAAAGACAACCGCCCCTTGTCAGCTGGCGACGGGGCCGATCCCGCGAAAGTGTCGTGTTTTGATACGATGGCGAGGTCCCTGTCCCGTCTGCCAGAGAGTGCGGCCTGATGCAAAAATACGAACTGATCGCCACGGCTGCCTTTGGTCTCGAGTCGCAGGTGGCCTGGGAATTGAAGACCCTCGGCTACGACGACCAGATGGTCGAGCAAGGGCGGGTGCGATTTCGTGGCACGGCCCTCGATATTGCCCGCGCCAACATCTGGTTGCGCGCCGCCGATCGCATTCAACTGGTGGTCGGAGAGTTTCCTGCCCCGACCTTCGATGCCCTGTTCGATGGCGTGCGTGCGCTGCCCTGGGCGGCCTTGTTGGCGAAGGATGCGAATCTCCCCGTGGACGGCAAATCCGTGAAGTCGACCCTGACCTCCGTCCCCGCGGTTCAAGGGGTGGTCAAGAAGGCGGTCGTGGCGGCCCTGGGGGCCCATCACGGCATCTCTCAGTTGCCTGAGACGGGGGCGCGCCATCGGCTTCAGGTGGCCTTGCGTGAGGACCTCGCGACCCTGACGCTGGACACCACGGGGGACGGCCTGCACAAGCGCGGTTACCGCGATCTGGTCGGGGCAGCCCCGTTGAAGGAAACGCTGGCCGCCGGCATCATCTCGCTCACGCGCTGGAAGGGTAACGAGCCGCTGGTGGATCCCTTTTGTGGCTCGGGCACCCTGGCCATTGAGGCGGCCCTGTACCAGCTCCGGCGTGCGCCGGGATATGGGCGCCACTTCGACGGCGAGGCGTTCGGTTTCATTCCGGCCTCGTCCTGGCAGGCTGCCCGACAGGAGGCTCGTGATCAGGCGTTGCGCAGTGCCGACGTGCTGGTCTGGGGCAGCGACATCGACCCTCAAGCGATTCAACTTGCGGAGCGCCACGCCCGACGCGCCGGGGTTGCCGCCCAGATCCGCTGGGAGGTGGCAGATGCTCGTCGCTGGTCGTCTCAGGCCCCCCGGGGGGTGCTGGTCACCAACCCGCCTTATGCCGAGCGAATCGGCGAGGCGGCCTCGGTCGAGGCACTCTATCGGGAGTTCGGGGCGATCGCCGCCCGGCACCCCCATTGGTCCGTTCACGTGCTTTGTGGCTATGAGGGCTTCGAACGTCACTATGGCCGGGTGGCGGACAAGCGCCGCAAGCTGTTCAACGGAAACTTGCGCTGCGACCTTCACATGTACCGGGGCACGCGATTGCCGCGACCGCTCTGACCGGGGCAGGCGCCCGACTTTGTCCCGGACGGAAGCCCGTTGAGGGCTCACTCATTCCCCGGGGCGGCCATTTCGGCTGATTCGGCAGGGGAAGGCCGGGCGTGCTGAGTGAGCCTCGCGGAAATGACCTCCAGCAACCGGTCGGCACTCCCTGGCGGTGCGCTGCAGGCCTGCAAATCCCGGCCGATCTCCAGCAGTCGGTCCGGGTCCGCCAGCATATCGGCCAAACGAGCGGCGAGCGGGCCGGAACGGATGTCTCCGATCCACTCGGGTGTCACCATCCGGCCCGCGGCTCGGTTGGGCAGCGCCACCAGGGGGGAGCGCCGGAGAAACCGTTTGGCCATGTCACGCGTGAGAAACGGACCGAACAGCGGCAGACGCCCCAGTTGCCCGAGCAAGCCATCCAGGGGAATCAGGTCGGGGCGCTGCAGGGGAAGGACCACCAGCATGGCGATGCCGGCGAACGCCAGATCCGCTGTGTTGGTGCCTGGTAAGGTCAACGCCAGCCTGGGCCCACTCGGGACATTCGCCAGGGCCTGCCGCGGAATGATCTGGACCGAGGCTCCGCCCGCGGTGTCGAGCCACTCTCCATCCGTTCCGGAGCGATATTGCGCCGTGACGCCACCGGTAAAGGGGATAAAGCGGTCATCGCTGGCGGCCTCAGCCAGTTCCGCTCGATTGACATAAGCGGCCCGCACCAGCCGCAAGCGCGTCCCAGGCAAGTTTCTCTGGACCTGCTCCGCCGCCCCGAGAAACAGCGGCAGAGCGGCCCTGAACTTGGATGGTTTCGACCCCGGCAGCAGCAGCAACTCGGGGGTTGCCAGACCTGGAGGTTCGGGCTCCCCAACGAGGTGCTCCCGGCTTCCCAGCAGGGATGCGTCTCGCATCAAGTCGCCCACTACCTCGATTTTCTGGGCCGGAATCCCTCGCTGCAGCAGGCGATCGCGCAGGGGGCTGCTGGCGACCAGGTAGCATTCGCTCCGGCTGGGCCAGAGGGCCAGCTTCTCGGTGTAGACGAACAAGGGCCAGCCCAAGCGCCGCGCAGCCAAGACGCCGAACACCTGGTCCCCGCCAAGAAACAGCACGATGCCGGAGGTGTCTCCCAGGGCCCGACCTGCGGGTTGGCGCCCGACCAGAATGAACCGGAGACTTTCCGCTGGAAGCCAGACGGACGGTGCCTCGGGCCAACCCGCCAGGACCGACGCCTCGCGTCCACTGGCGTGAGGGCAGGGCAGCAGCAGCACGGTGATGCGAGCCCTCGGGTGCCGGGCGCGCCAGGACGCGACCACAGGATGCACCCAGCCAGACACTTCCCCTGGACCGTTGGTCAGTATGACGAGGTTTTCCAGCTGCCTGCTCGTCATCCCGTCAGTCTCCCACGCTCGAGCGTAGGGATCATCTCCGTTGCAAATCTAAACATATGGAAACAAAAATTAACAAATGCGCTACAATGGCTCACATTCCCACGATCATCCACGCCCGTACGGCAGGGGCCCCCTCTGTCGTCTGGCTTCCCATCGGTCTGGAAGGACCTTGGAAAGGAGTTAGGCTTGGCACATCTCCATTCTCCCCGTCGTCGGGTCGACGCAACCCAGGTACTGGCCCACTTTGCCCAGTTGAGCCTGGACAATCTGGCGCATTTTCTATCCCGGACCACCGAGCATCTGGCCGAGACGGACTGGCTGCATTCCCAGCAGCGGGTGGTGCAACACGTGATCGCGGACGCGAAGCGAACGGTCGATCAACTGCAGGAGTGCGCGGCCAAGGGGGACAACCTGGGGCTGAGTCAGACCGCCCTGTCCGCGGCGCTTCGCCAGCTGCGGGAGGCTCTCCACCTCACCACCCGCGAGGCCACGGCGCACCACTGGCCGGAATCGTTGAGTGGTGTGTGTGAGGAAGCCTTGGATTTGCTGGCCAAACAGCTCGAGGCCAGTCACGCCCTGGGGCGTTCGCTCCTCATCTGGGACGCGGAGCGTCAGGTCCCGCCCACGACGGAAGAGGCACCATTCAAACGGCGTCCAGGGGTCGTGACCCGCGTCGAGATCGAGGCCGAGCGCGGGGTGGTCGCCACGACCCGGCCCCTCTCAGGGGTCGCGACCGAGGCGGTCTCTCCTTCCTGATGGCCCTATCGGCAGAGGCGTCACGCGGGCTATACTGGGAGCGGTCCATCCGGGCCGCTCCCGCCTTTTTTTCGCGATACGAAGTCCTGATGCCGACCCAGCCCCTTCATCTTGACCAAGCCGCTCTGGATGCCAGTTTCATGGCCCGTGCCCTGGAGCTGGCGTGGCAGGGCCGCGGCTGGACAAGCCCGAACCCGATGGTGGGCGCGGTGGTGGTCAAGGACGGGCAGATTGTCGGGGAGGGGTTTCACCCCCAGGTGGGGAAACCTCACGCGGAGGTGTTCGCGCTGGACGCGGCAGCGGCCGATGCGCAGGGAGCCACGCTTTACGTCACGCTCGAACCGTGTGCGCATCACGGGCGCACCCCCCCATGCGTGGAACGCGTCCTCCAGTCCGGTATTCGGCGGGTGGTGGTCGCGGTGGAGGACCCCAATCCGGTGGTGTCTGGACGTGGTCTGCAGATGCTCCGAGAGGCAGGGCTTGAGGTGACATGTGGCGTGCTTGCCCGGGAAGCGGCCACCGCCAACGAGCGCTTCTTCAAGTACATCCGCACCAAGCGCCCCTTCGTCTCGCTGAAGACCGGCATGAGTCTGGATGGGAAGATTGCCACCGCCTCAGGGGAGAGTCAGTGGATCACCAACGAAACTTCTCGCGGATACGTGCAGATTTTGCGTGGGACATACGATGCGATCATGGTCGGAGTCAACACGGTGGTGCAGGACAACCCCCGGCTGACGTGTCGCCTCCCGGGGGGGCGCCAACCGTTGCGCATCATCATCGACTCGATGGCTCGCACCCCCCTGAACGCCAACGTCTTCGATAAACCGGCCGGGACGGCCGCCTTGCGCTCCCATACGCTGGTCTGTGTGGGGTCGAAGGCACCGGAGGAGCGTTTGCGGGCACTCCGAGAGGTCGGCGCTGAAATTCTCGTCTGCCCAGACGCCGGCTTTGCCAGTGATACGCACGTCGACCTGGTGCGCTTGATGGCTTTGCTGGGGAAGCGAGAGATCACCAGTATTCTGCTTGAAGGCGGAGGCACCCTCAACGCGGCGGCCTTGGAGGCCGGGATTGTCGACAAGGTCTATGTCTTTGTGGCCCCCAAACTGATTGGCGGTGTGGGCGCACCCACCATGGTGGAGGGCAGTGGCGTCACGTTGCTCGAGGAAGCCATCCACCTCCATCGGATGACCAGTACACCGATGGGCGGGGATATGTTGCTCGAGGCCTACACCCAGCCTGAGTGACGCGATGTTTACCGGTCTTGTCGAAGCGCTAGGCACCCTCGTCCATCACGGGGACGGCGTGCTGGCCATCCGATCTCCCGAGATCGCGTCCCAGGCCGCGCTGGGGGACTCCATCGCCACCAACGGAATCTGCCTGACGGTCACGCGCTTGGAGGGGGATGTCTTCTGGGCTGATTACTCGGCCACCACCCGGGCCGTCACGACGGTTGCACATTGGAAGGCGGGAGATCGGGTCAACCTGGAACAGGCGCTCACCCTCGGCAAGCGACTGGGGGGACATCTGGTCACCGGCCACGTCGACGGAATCGGTACGGTGCGTTCAGTTCGCCCCGGCGAGGCAGGGGTGCAACTGGAGATCGAGGCGCCCCTCTCGCTGCATCGGTACATGGTCGAGAAGGGGTCGATCACGGTCGATGGGGTCAGCCTCACCATCGTGACCCTGGCTCCCCCAGTTTTTCGCTTGACGATCGTGCCGCATACCTGGACTCACACGGCCCTGGTCGACCGCAGGCCGGGCTCTCGCGTGAATCTCGAGGTGGATACGTTGGCCAAATATGTGGAGAAACTTCTGGCTCCTCGTCTGGAGGGGGGCGGTCTCACGTTGGAAGAGATGGCAAGGCAAGGTTACTGACACATGGAAAACCGTCCCGTCGAATTTGCTCCCATCGAGTCCGTGCTCGAAGCGCTGCGCCACGGTCAACTGGTGCTCGTGGTGGATGATGAGGACCGTGAAAACGAGGGCGACCTGATTGCTGCGGCCGCCGTCACGACCCCTGAAACGATCAATTTCATGGTCACCCATGGACGCGGCCTCGTCTGTCTGGCCGTGACGCCTCAGACGGCTGAGCACCTGGCGCTGGTTCCCATGAGTAGTCAGAATACGGACCCTCACGGGACCGCTTTCACGGTTTCGGTCGATGCCTCGGAGGGCACCACCACGGGAATCAGCGCCGCCGATCGCGCGCGAACCGTGGCCGTGGTGGTGAATCCAGAGTCCCGACCGGCAGACTTGAGACGGCCAGGCCACATCTTTCCGTTGGTGGCCCGCGCGGGAGGTGTTCTCGAGCGGGCCGGGCATACGGAAGCGGCGGTCGATCTGGCCAGGCTCGCGGGGCTTGCGCCCGCGGGGGTTATTTGCGAAGTGCTCAATCCAGATGGCACGATGGCGCGATTGCCCCAACTTCTCGAAATGGCGCGCGAACGTGGCTTGCTGCTGACCTCGATTGCTCGTTTGATCGAATACCGCTTGCAAAAAGAGCGTTTCATCAAGCGTGTGGCCCATGCGCAACTGCCGAACGTCTGGGGGGATTTTCAGATTTATGGCTACGTCAACAGCCTGGACGGCAGTGAGCACGTGGCCTTGGTGCTGGGAGACCCCAGCCTACCGGGGACTCTGGTCCGGATGCACTCAGAATGCTTGACGGGGGATGCCCTGGGAAGTCGCCGCTGTGACTGTGGAGAGCAGCGGGATGCGGCACTGGAAGCGATCCGGGCGGAAGGTCGTGGCGTGTTTGTCTATCTGAAACAGGAAGGCCGGGGCATCGGCTTGCTGA
Source organism: Candidatus Sericytochromatia bacterium (assembly GCA_035285325.1). Taxonomy (NCBI): domain Bacteria; kingdom Bacillati; class Candidatus Sericytochromatia; species Candidatus Sericytochromatia bacterium. Next base: position 16,055 of record JAYKJB010000065.1, on the reverse strand, counting down.
ACAAGTTGAAGGCCTATGCCCTGCAGGACCAGGGCCTGGACACCGTGGAGGCGAATCAGCGTCTGGGGTTTGCACCGGACCTCAGGCAGTACGGGGTGGGCGCACAGATCCTCGTGGACCTCGGTATTTCCTCCATGAGGTTGCTGACCAACAACCCACGCAAAGTGGTGGGGCTGGAGGGTTACGGTCTGACGGTGGAGGGGAGGGTTCCCCTGATGATTCAAGCCAACCCGCACAATCAGGGTTACCTGGGCACCAAGGCTCGAAAATTGGGACACCTGTTGTGACAGGGCCTTCCAAACCTGTAAAAGCGCCATTGGCGCTGCGGGGACACCACTTTCTCTGCACCCTGCATTACCAGGGTGCGGGCTACTCTTCCGATTTCGTCGCCAATTTCACGCACCTGATGGAGACCGTCGCCAGCAGCGAAAGGACAGAGGTGGTGGTGGCCGCGGAGGCGGATGCGATCTGCGGCCCCTGCCCCTCGTTGCAGCCGGATGGGCAGACGTGTGCGCACCAGGTCTCGATCTCGCGTCGGGATCGGGCCTTGCTGGAGGCTATGGGGTGGTCCCCTGGCGATCGTCTGGACCTGGAGCAGGCTCACCGCGCGGTGTTGGCGCGACGGGAGGAACTCATGGAGAAGGTTTGTCCGGGGTGTGAATGGCTCCCCCGTTGTCTTGAAAAGGGCCCCAACGGAATTGCCAGTCCACTGCGCCGGGGGCCTTCGCCCTCAGGAGGGACGCTGTGATTTCCCCGGAAAAGATTGCGCGTATCAATCAACTCGCTCGACTCGCAAAGGAGCCTGCGGGGCTCACGCCCGAGCAGAAGGCTGAGCAGGCTTCGCTTCGCCGCGAATACATCGATGCGGTCAAGGCCAGCCTGCAGCCGCAGCTCGAAAGCATCCGCTTCGTGGACGACAGCGGGCAGGTGTACAACCCTCAAACGGGTCGGGTCGAGGGCTTTGTCAGCGAAGACCCGCGCGGAGAAGGCGCGTGAAGCTGACCCGGCCGCTGACCAGCGGCGAACGTGAAGGCTTGACCCTGGCCAAGGCGCGTCTGGACCAAGCTTTTCAGGCCCAAGTATTGACGTGGGGGCTGATCGGGCTGCCCCTCGGCTTCGTGGCCCTCGGCCTGCGCGCCGGCCCGGGGCAGTCAGGCGATCGGATGGCCTTGCTATTGTCGGCCATCATCTTGCTGGCCCTCATTGCGGCGGTGCTGTCGCTCGGGACCCCGCGGAACAAGCAAGCCAGTTGGCGTCCTGGAGACTGGTCGTTGAGACGAAGGTTGGCGCACGATCTCTCGGAGCGGTGCGTTGTCGTCGCTTCCGGTGAGGTGACCGGCAAACGCAGTGTCGCGCTGCGCCCCTGGTGGCAATGGCGCGTCAGGCCAGATGCCCCGCGACGCTACTTCATTCAAATCGCGGGCCACGACGTGGAAGTGACGGCGGCGCGCTGGCTCACGGTTTCCCTTGGCGAGCAAGCCCAAGTGGCCTTCGCCTCTCACTCAGGTTGGCTGCTGGAGTTCGGTGGTCTACCGGAGCGCCTGGCTATCACACCGCCAGTGATCGATGTTGAGCCAAACAACATCGTCCCCTTCAAACCTGGCTGAGGGAGCTGAGAGGGGCTCGGTCCGAGCCCCCCACCATCTGGAGACGACGCGGTGCCGAACGCTATTCGACGCCGCTGAGTTCCATCTCTTGTGGCCACTCCACCCGATAGCCCCACTGGATGATCCGCCTTTCGCCTGGCTGTAGAGGCAAGCGCCAGTGCAATTGGCCTGCGGGCACGTCACTCAGAGCGGCCGGCGTGACCCCGACCCGCTCCACCTGGATGTCATCCTGGCTCACTTGGGGGTAGAGGTCGATCACCCGCAGCGTCTGCGCGGTGGACTTGTGATTGGTAGCCTGAATCTCGTAGCGGTAAGCGGCGTACTTTCGCTTCTGAAGCACACCCGTGATCCCCGTTTGCTTGGAAAGCCGATTGCGCTTCACCTCGATGGCGCGATCGACTCCCATCGGCAAACTGAAGCGCTTGGAGGCTGGGACTTCCTCGTCGAGGGACACCGTGCCGATGTGGTCCTTCCCGACGAAGGCCTTGACTGGCCCGGGCAATAGGGGCCAAGGGCCGGGGTGGGTGGCCTGCACCAGCAAGAACGCGTTCGGTGACAGTTTGGACAGGACCTTGTACTCCGACTCGGCCTTCATGGCGACCGGGCCAATCGGCGTCTGGTGAGGCTGCCCATCGCTCGGAATGGTCACCTTGCGGGGCACCTCCAGGGAAATGGAGGTACCCTGATCGGCCACCACCGCCCGCGCTTCCTGCGCGCGACGCGGGGCGATCTGGTCGGCCATCTCCGCGCGGGCGCCACCGGGGGCCGCCGTCTTGCGCTGCATCAAGCGCGAGGAGGGTGCAGGCGCCGCATACGATTCGGAGGGGAATGGCGCATAGGGGTTCAGGAACCACTGAGGAATCGGTGGCGGGGCACTTCCCTCGGCAGGGCGCGCTGTGGAGAGGACCAACTCGATGTCGTTCCAGTTTTCGCCAGTGCTTTGGGAGACCACTCCGTAACTGCGCCAATCCAGGGAGTGGCCTTTCGCGTCCAGGCGGGCGTCATGGGCCGGCGACCAGCTGGCATTCCCGATGCCATACTCCAATGAGACCGTCACGGTTCCTGCATCCGCCGTTTCCAGCAAGACCTCTACCTGCTGGAAGTCTTGCTTGCGGAATCCTTTCAGCCGGTTCAATTCGGTTCGGACTTCCGCCATCTGGCGGGCCAGGGTGCGACGCTGACGGTCGATCGTCTGCAAAGCCTTCGCTTGTGAGGCCTGACGTTGCTCCATGAACACCAGCAAATCTCGCCAGGTGGCCAGATTGGCCTTGCCCGCCGCCAGTTGGCCGGAGAATCCCCCGGGAGCCCGCTCAGCCGTCTCACGAATCGTATCGAGATGTCGTTGATGAACCGCCCGCTGATCGGCCAGCTGACGGTCCTGGTCGCCCAGCGACTCCAGGCGCTTCTCCAGTTCCGCGACTTCCTTGTGCGGGATGGTTCCGAGCGAGACGGTTTTCAGGTCGAAGCCATGCAGGGTGGTGGCCACCGTCCCCTCTGCACTGATGCGAATCGCATCGGCGGACAGCTCATTCGGCAGGCGCGTGAACACCACCCGGTGCTCGCCACGTGCCAAGCCCACTTCCGCCACGCGACGCACCTGAGCCCGGTCCGGGTAAACCGTCACGCCGGCAATCCGGCTCGCCACTTGAACGGTGCGCTCCGTGGCCAGGGCGACGGTTGGGGTCAAACCGAGCGCGCTGGCCGTCAAGAAAAGAACGGAGCGGGCCCTGATCACGCGGGCACGGCCTGAGAGAAGGCGGCCTTGACAGCGGGGTGGGTGATTTCGCCGCCTTGCACGTTCAGGCCGAGGGCCAGCGAAGCGTTGTCTGCCATCGCGCGGGTAGCCCCCTTGTTGGCCAATTGCAACATGTAAGGCAGGGTCGCGTTGTTCAAGGCAAACGTACTCGTACGCGGTACGGCGCCTGGAATGTTGGCAACGCCATAGTGGATCACGCCATCCACCTCATAGACGGGGTCGGCGTGGGTGGTCGTCTTGATGGTCTCGATGCAGCCACCCTGATCGATGGCGATGTCAACCACCACGGATCCGCGCTTCATGGTCTTGATCATATCGTGGGTGACCAGGCAAGGAGCCTTGGCGCCCGGAATCAGCACCGCCCCGATCACCAGGTCAGCGCCTCGCACCGCTCGCGCGATGTTCAGCGGACTCGACATCTGGGTGATGACCCGCCCGTGCAGGACGTCTTCCAAGTAGCGGAGGCGGTCCAGATTGATGTCGAGAATCTGAACCTGTGCTCCCAGACCCAGCGCCATTTTGGCTGCGTGGGTACCACTGACGCCACCGCCGATGACGACCACGTCAGCGGGGGGGACGCCAGGAACGCCTCCCAGCAACACGCCGCGTCCACCGTGGGCCTTTTCAAGATAGTAGGCGCCGGCTTGCACCGACATGCGGCCGGCGATCTCGCTCATGGGGGTCAGGAGTGGCAGAGAGCGGTCCGGCAGTTGGATGGTTTCGTAGGCGATCGCCGTGACCCCGCTCTTGCAGAGCGCATCAGTCAACTCCGCACCGGCGGCCAGATGCAGGTAGGTGAAGAGCACCAGGTCTTTTCGCAAAAAGCCGTATTCGGAGGGAATGGGCTCCTTGACCTTCACCACCATTTCAGCTCGACCCCACGCATCCGCGGCGGTGGGGACAATCTCGGCTCCGGCCGCTTCGTATTCATCGTCCCGCATGCCGCTGCCCAAGCCCGCGCCAGCCTGAACCAGCACCGTGTGACCGGCTTGCTTGAGGGCCATGGTGCCGGCAGGCGTCAGCGCCACCCGGTTTTCGCTGTTTTTGACTTCGGTGGGGACGCCAATGATCACGCTGTTCTCCTCGTGGAACACCGCAAGGCCACGTTGCCTGCGAAAAAGGGACAACCGGGCAGTCGGCAGGCTGCCCGGTCGTGGATTATAGCAGGTTCTCAGCGCTTGCGGTGAGGCTTGACGCCGGCCGCTGGGGACAGGACCATCCCCTGCTTGGGCGCCATGGTCAACGTGATGGAACGGTCCGTCACCGTGAAGCGGGTGCCGGACAAGCGGTCCTCCAGAACGGTGCCGTCGGGTAAACCGCTTTCCCGTCGAATCGGCACGGTCACGCGGCGATCGCGGTCCGCGTTGTTCATCGCCACCACCACCTCATCGCTCCCGCTGGAGGAACTCGCCGCCAACCGGGTGAAGGCATAGACGTCGTCATCTTGCCACATCTCCAGCATCCGGCCTCGCCGCAGCGCGGGGAGTTGCTTCCGCAAGGAGGTCAGCTTCTTCACAAAGGCCGTCAGCCGAGGATTGGAGCCGAAACGCATGTCCTCACGGTTGTCGGGCTCGGCGGCACCCTCCATGGCCACTTCCGTGCCGTAGTAGACGCACGGGATGCCGCGGGCCGTCATCAGGAACGTCAAGGCAAGTCGGAGCTTGCGTTCATCCCCGCCTGCCGTGCTCATGAAGCGGGGCACGTCGTGGTTATCGAGAAAGGTCGACAGCATCCCCGCGTCAGGGTAGGCGCCGTCTTGGCGAAGCCGCTCGCCCAGTTTTCTCATCGACTGGCCCCGCGCAAAGACGTCCGCCATGGTGAAGTACATTGGAAAGTCAAACGTCGTGTCGAACCGGCCCTCGCGGATGTAGGAGCTCACGTAGCCCGTGTCGCCATTCAGCACCTCACCCAGCATCAGGAAGTCCTTGGGGGCTCGGTTGGCCACAGCCGCATTGAACTTGGCCCAGAAGGGCTTGGGAACGTGCTTGACCGTATCGACTCGGAATCCATCGACACCAGCACGGGTGATCCAGCGGCTCCACACGTCCACCATGTAATCCAGCACTTCTGGATTTTCCGTGTTGAAATCGGGCAGCCCGAAGATGTCGTGGTGCTCGAGCTGGTACTGGTCGTCCCAGTTGGCAATGTTCCCGTTGTGGTGAAACCAGGACCGGCGCTGCGGATCCTTGGCGATCGGCGCATCGTAACCGGCGTGGTTCACCACGATGTCGAGCATGACCTTGATGCCCATTCCGTGAGCCGTGTCGACCAACCGCTTGAGGTCGGCTTCATCGCCCAGGTGCTCCTCGACGCGATTGAAGTCGTGAATCCAGTAGCCATGGAAGCCCCAGTACTTCCCAACGAAGGCATCATCCTTGTTGTCATTGATGGGCGTGATCCAGAGCGCCGTCGCGCCCAGATCCTTGATATAGGGAAGCTTTTTGGTCAGGCCTGCCAGGTCACCCCCATGGTAGGCGTGGGGATCCTTGGCGTTGACGTGCCGGTCGTTGGTCCGATCTCCGTTGGAGAAGCGGTCGGTCAGCGCGAAATAAATGATGTCATCGCGCCAACTGTCGAGCGCTCGCTTGCGCGCGGACGTGGTCAGGTCGGAGGCTGCAGCAGCCTGAGGCAGGCCTGGCGTCGGCATGGCCCCACAACCCATCAGGCTCAAGACCGCGGCACAGAGCGCGATCGCCGAACGAACGGGAAGGCCAACGCCCCTGCGCCCCACCGAAACTGAACGCTTGCTCACCTTGACACCCTCGTCTCCACAAGCTACCCAACCTGAACTCCATATAGGACTTAACCTAATATTACTTTCGTCTGTTTCTGAATTTTATTTCACAGCTTCTGAACGGCACGCAAGGGAGATGTGATTTTCCCTGAATTCCGGGGGTCATGTTGTCGGTCACAGACGATCAAAGGACCATCCCTGCTAGCATGTGGGGCGTGAGTCGTCTCCGTCGTTTTTTTGAATCGCCCCGAAGCCAGGCGGCCGCTGCCTGCCGGAAGCCACCCAGCGCGGCGATCGCCCGCGCGGTGGGGCTGGGGGCTTTGCTCTCGCTCACCTCGGTGGCGTGTCCCCAGGTGGCGGATGCCGGTATCGTCACCAGTTTTGCGCAGCTGGCCGTGCTTCCGGGCGTGCGCCCCAAAGGCGGGCCGATTGCCTTGGTGGGTCGCCGGGTCGAAGACGTGGAGCGGATCTATGGGGCGCCTGAACGGACCACGGGATTGCAATCCATTTACGATCTGCCGGGACAAAAGCCCATGCGCTGGATGTTTTATCAGCGCGAGGCGTTCTTGCTGGGGGTGGACGATGAAGGGGTGGTAGGTGCGGTTCTGCTGTTGCCCTCTTACGAGGCGCCCCTTCGGGGCGGGGTTCGCATGGAAATGCGTCGTCGCAAGGTCATTGAAGCCTGGGGGAAGCCGACACACGAGATCGTGGAAGACACGCACACGCGTCGATTGATCTACGTGCCATATGGTTTTGACCTGACCTTCGAGCGTCGCAGTGACACCCTGAGCCAGGCCCTCTACTATCCGGCACTCAAGGCGATGCGGACATCGGATGACGGACTGTCTGCTCCTTCGCCGACTCCGCGTCCGACGGCCACGCCCACGCCGAAGCCGCGGCCCACGGCGACGCCGACCCCGCGGCCCACTCCCCGTATGACTTCGAGGCCCATCGCCACACCAACGGCGCGTCCCACTCCCACGCCCACCCAGCGCCCCACTCCCACCCCGCGTCCGACGGCCACGCCTACGCCGAAGCCGCGCCCCACTCCCACGCCCACCCCGCGTCCGACGGCCACGCCTACGCCGAAGCCACGTCTCACCCCGACGCCTACGCCCGTTCCTACACCCCGGCCGACCTTCACGCCACGCCCCACCCCCACGCCCATGGCAACGGCACGGGTGCCAGCGGCCTCCAGACCCCCTGCGGTCCGCGCGTCGGCTTCCGCAACCGCGCCGGTCAGCAAGACTGGTAACGCGGCGATTGTGGGATTGGTCTCCCACTTCCGGTCCGATACGGGTGACATTCAATACCTACACGGCGTGCAGTTTTACGTCTCCGTCGAACCCCTGGATGGGGCCCTGACCGCGGGGGCCAAGCCGGTGCCCAGGGCACAATGGGAGGTCTTGAAGCTCAGGCATCGCGCCCGAGTCTGGGAACTGATTCGCAGCGGGAAAATTGTCAGCGGGATCGAGTCGGACCGGTATGGTCGCTTCAAGTTCCAGGCGCTGCCCGAGGGAGACTTTTTCTTACTGGGCATTTATGAGGACGCCAACCGCTATATGGTCTGGCAACGGCCCATTCGTTTGACCAACAATCGCCAGTACCGCACCTATCTCAATCGCAACAATCTGTCGCTTTCAAGCCAGTAGGTGCTTCAGAACAAGACGGAGATTCCAGCTCGCAGGCTCTCGAGCGGAAATTCGATGCGCGGCCGAGCTGGTGTGCCCCCAGCAGGTTCTGGTGGCCCCACATCACGTCCAGCCTCCAGTTGAATCCCCCAGTTGGGGGCCGGTCGTATGCGCAAGCCTCCCCCGTAACTCCACGAACCATCCGTGGGGGTCATCTTTTTCGAATCCATCCGCAAACGCGCGGTGGCGCCCAGATCCAGCCAGTCAAACGGTCGGACCTCGCAACCCAGCGATCCTTCCACCAGCGGCTGGTCATTGAAGAGATAGTAACCGCCTCCCGCCACGTGCAAGGTGAAAGCGCCCCGCTCGTAAATTCCCGGTAAGCTCGCATAGACCATCGGACGTCGACTGGCCAGGTGAAATCCCACGCCAGCCTGCATCCAGGCTTGAAGGTATTCCTCTCCCCAAGGCGCCTCCGCGCGCAGAAAAGGTTTGCGATAACCCCCGTTGATGGCCGAACCCGCTCGAACCACCACGGCGTTGCCATCAGCGAGCCCGTGGAGCAGGCGCATGTCGGGCCAAGCCGGTATCTCCTGCCATCGTTGCAGGACGTCGATGTCTTCCTGACCAGCCGCCACGCCGTCACCGGTAAAGCGAGGCATCCATCCACCCAGTTCCAGCAAGGACTGCCCAGATTTGATCGAACGGGCCGACTCGAAATCACCGCCGAGGGGACGCAGTCCCGTCACCTCAGCCGCGGACGCGAACTCGGGCGTGAACGCGATCAGGCCGAGGAGCAAGGGGCCCGCCGAATGGAGCCCAGCCCCGCGTTTCGGCCTGACAGCAAGCCCGTTTTCACCCCTCCGCATGGAACTTTTTCACGGTCCAGTCGACGTTCGCGACGCTGTAGGCCAGATACATCAGGCCATAGGCCACGACCAGGATAGGCGGGGACCACTGGGCGTTCAGTCCGGAACTCTGGAGGGTCCAGTGCCACACGCCATACAGGGCGCCGTTGATGAGGACCCCTTGGGTCACCAGGAAGCGAGGAAGGTAAGTTGGTTCCAGGGAACGAACCAGGGCCCAGCGCCGTACCAGGGCCGCCAAGGTGGCCAGCAGGCCGGACAGCAAAGACAAGGCGGCCCAGACGGTCATGGGTAGAGGCCGCGCACTCGGGTGGCCTCTGCCACGGCTCCTACACCCACGGAATAAGCGGCCATCCGGAAAGAAAGCTGCTTCTGGTCCACCAAGGCTGATACCTGGGCAAATGCCCGGGTGAGCACCCGCCTCAGCCGGTCATTGACTTCTTCCTCTGTCCAGAAAAGCTGGCTCATGCCCTGCACCCACTCGAAGTAACTCACCACGACGCCGCCTGCATTGGCGAGAATATCGGGTACCACCGTGACCCCCCGCTTCTCCAGGATAAGTTCCCCCGCTGGCGTGGTGGGCGCATTGGCGGCCTCGATCACAAACTCCGCCTTGATCTTTTCAGCATTGTCGGCTGTCAGAACGCTTTCCAAGGCCGCTGGGATCAAGACTTCACAGGGCATGGTCAAGAGGTCTGCATTGCTGATGGCGCTGCCCTCCTGGTAGCCTTCGAGCGTTCCTGTCTCCTTGTAGTGCGCCATCAGGGCAGGAATATTCAACCCCTCTGCATTCTGAATACCGCCGCGCCAATCGCTGACGGCGACCACCTTCGCTCCCATCTGGTGCAACAGGTTGGCCGTGACGCCCCCCACGTTGCCAAAGCCCTGAATGGCCACTCGGATGCCCTGAATCTTCCGACCCGCGTGCCGCAGGGTTTCCTCCAAAATAATGGTGACGCCGCGCCCCGTCGCTTCGTTGCGCCCCAGGCTGCCTCCCACGCAGATGGGCTTGCCCGTGACCACTCCGGGAACAGCGTATCCCTTGTTGACGCTGAACGTGTCCATGATCCAGGCCATTTCACGCGGGCCGGTGTTCACGTCCGGCGCCGGGATGTCCTTGTTGGGGTCGATGATGGGAATCAGGTCAGACGTGAATCGGCGGGTCAAACGTTCAAGTTCGCCGAGGGAGAGTTCCCTTGGATCGACCGTGATGCCGCCTTTGGCCCCACCAAACGGTAGTCCGACCAGGGCACATTTCCAGGTCATCAGCATCGCCAAGGCCGTGAACTCATCCATTTCAGCGTGGTGATGGAAGCGGAGCCCGCCCTTGTATGGCCCAAGGGCATTGTTGTGCTGGACCCGATAGCCCGTGAAGACGTGAATGCTGCCGTCATCCATGCGAACGGGGGAGTGGACGGTGACGATTCGATCCGGATGGGCGAGGCGATTGTAGACGCTCTGCCCCAGTCCCATCAGGTCAATGACCTTCGACAGTTGTTGCCGGGCACCCTGCAGGGGGGATTCGGCTTTGGATTCAGTCAGCAGCATCGGGGTCCTCTTACACGTCTTCGGGTATGGGGCGGCGTCGGGGGCGCGGTGGTCTGCCTGCACCGCAACAGCATGGCTTCGACGACCTTGTCGAAGGACCTGATCCTACCACGTGAAAAATGACCGATCAATCGTCTCTGAGACAGACGCTGAGCGATTCTGTGCCGGGTAAGGTTGTCTGAGTGACGCGTCGCACCCGGAAGCCCATGGGAACCCGCTATGATGGTTTCACTCGTGCCGTTTGAGAGGCCCTCGCGTTTGCTCGTGTCATGAATCCACCTTCGCCCCACATTCAAATGGTGTCCGCGCGGACTGCCCGTGCCCGCCTCGTCGATGGGCAACTGGTGGTCAAGATGCCCATGCACTGGCCCGCGGAACATCAGGCCAGGGCGATCGCGCGATTCGTACGCTGGGCGGCCAGACAGGTCCGCGATCTCGAAGTGCTGGAGACAGTTCCCGCCGAGCCCTTCAAGCGCTGGGGCGAGCGGGAGTTTTCTGACTATGTGGAGCAAGTGAATCGGGTCACCCTGTGCGCCCCTTTGCGCGGCGTTCGGATTGGCAAGGCACGCCACAGTCGCCTCGCGCAGGCAAACACAAGAACGGGGATTCTGACCTTCTCTCGCTTCGCCATTGATGGCATGCCGTTGTCCGCGCTTCGCTATCTGGTGATTCATGAACTGGCACACCTGTACGAGGCCAATCATTCGTCGCGCTTCTGGGCGCTGGTGGCGGCCCACGAGCCGGACTATAAGCACCAGCGCAGACTTGCGCAGATGCATCACGCCCGGGCAGTCCAGCGAGGGGACGGTCCTGATCCCGCTGCTCCCGGAACTACCCCAAGCTTGCTCCCGGTCGCTGTCGCAGCGGGGGAGATAAACTCCTCTGAGACCAGCACAGCCGGCCTTCTTCCCCAGGGGGCCCCGGATGGTCATCCTTTCGGACCTCTCTTTTCCTTTGTTGGAAGCCGAAACGGTCGCTGAACCCGACGGACGGGGAAATTCGTCCAGTGTGGCGTGGGGGGGATGGCCCCTCGCCCGCCATGATTCGCCTCGACCATCGGTGAGTCAGCGCTGCGACGTGGGGGCTGGCGCACGTGTGCGAAGGAGCGTCGTTCTTGCTTTCATTCGAAGCGATTTTCTGGACCTGTGTCCTGCTGTGCGCCTACCCTTATGCCCTCTTCCCCGGCCTGCTCGTTCTGCTGCGGGCCGTGCGTCCGGGCGAGTCGCTGGCCTCAGCCCACCATCGGTTGCCCCACGTCACGATGATCGTGGCCGCTTGTGACGAACAGGATGTGATTCGGGCCAAACTGAAAAACTGTCTGGCCCAGCAATATCCACGCGAGCGGCTGGAAATTCTGGTCGTGACGGATGGGAGTCGAGACGACACCTGTCGCCGGGTGCGGCCCTTTCTCAAGCACGGTGTGCGTTTTCTCCATCAGCCCGAGCGTGCAGGCAAAAACCACGCGGTCAGCCGAGCTGTGGCAGCAGCCCGCGGTGAGGTGCTGGTTTTTTCGGATGCCAATGCCATGTTCAACCGTCGTGCCGTATGGCATCTGGTCCAGCCGTTTCAGGACGAGCGTGTGGCCTTGGTGGCCGGCGAAAAACGTGTCGTCGGCTCGTGGAGGGAGGCCGCTGCGGTGGACGGGCTTTACTGGCGATTGGAGTCCTGGCTGAAAGCACAGGAATCACGCCATGGCGCGGTGATGGGGGCTGCCGGCGAAATTTTGGCCGTGCGGCGTAGCCGTTTTATTCCACCGCCTGCGGACAGCATCATCGAGGATTACATTTTGACGATGCGTCAGTTGCTGGATGGGTTTCGCGTGGTGTACGAGCCGCGGGCCGTGGCGACGGAACTCCCCAGTGGGTCCTTGCGAGACGAGTTCGCTCGGAAGACCCGAATTGCGGCCGGGGGATGGCAGGCCGTGTTTCGGAGTGCAGGCTTGCTGGCGCCTCGGTTCGGCCTTGTTTGCTGGTTTTTCTTCTCTCATCGGGTGATGCGTTGGCTGGTGGTGCCGGGACCTTTTCTGGCCCTCCTGCCGCTCAATCTGATCCTGCTCGAACAGATGCCCTACCGGGCTATCTTCGGCCTGCAACTGGCGCTATGGGGAGTTGCTGCGTTCGGCTTCTGGAGGGAAACCACAGGCCGCGCGGCAGGTTGGGCGGCGGCGCCGGCCTTCTTCGTGATGGCGCAATTGGCCATGCTGGCAGGTGCCTGGCGTTATCTGACGAGGCGACAGTCTGCGGTCTGGACGCGGGTTCAGCGCGCCTCCAGCCGGTGACGCGTCGGACCGCCGCTATTGGGTGGCTGCGATGGGCGATGCTGCGCTGGCACACGGCTCGGCTTCAGCAGGTGCCGTCACTTCCTGAACCGAGTCCGGGCCCGAACGGCAGACTTGCCACGCTGCAGCCAGCCCTGCACAGGCGCTGGCCCATCGTAAGCGCCCCTGGGTCTTGATCGCCTGGCAGGTGGTCCGAATCCCTGACTCGATTCCTTGCACGGAACGATGGGCCACCTCAACGATTTCATTGGCCTGACTCACCGTGGTGTCGACATCCCGCGTCAGACGTTCCACTTCCTGGAGATTGACCTGCAATGCCTCCAAGGTGTGGTGAACCCTCGGCAAGGTGTCTGAATGGAGTCGGTCGAGCAGACGGCCCGCCTGCCAGGCAACCCAGAGAACCGCGCCGGCCACCGACGTGATCGCCAGGGCGCTGGCAGCGATTAACAGGTCAGTGGACATGCGCGTCTCCGTCACAAAAATGCACCTCTTCAGTAAATGAAATTCGTCGAGAGGCGTCAATGATGGATGCGCGTCAGCTGCCGGCTGGCTGGTGGGACTCTCGCGTCAGGGAGACCTTTCGGGGTATAAATGGGAGGGAGTATGCTGGTCCGTCTGGTGCTCATGGCTGCACGCTGGCGCGGGAGCGGCTTCGGATTGTCTCCGACCGAAGGATGGCTGACATGGTCGACAGGGAGAAAGCGCTCAATCTGCTGGTGGGTCGCTACCGCTACGAAGACGCGATGCGCCTCTTCGCGGAGTATTGCCTCCTTCTCGAAGAAGATTGGGACGACTATGTGGCTCGCCACGACCCGGCTCGCCTCCGTTTGATTCACCGACAGCTATTGGCCGTGGGGCTTTGGCCGGCGGAACTGGTTCCACCGCCGGGCGGCAGCGGGCTACTCGATGGCGCCAAGAGGGCCATCACCGGTTTGCTAGGCGGGCTGCGCTCCTCGCGCGACCAGGCCCTGGTCCCTCCTCCGGGCACGCAGTCGCTGGTGACCTCCGGGGAGGCCTCCGCGGAGATTTTTATCGGCCGGGTGCCGGAGATGGTGCTGCAATCCTTGGTCTCCCCCCCGCTGGCGCTTGAAATGCATCCAGGGTTGGTCCAGGCACTGTCAGCCGCAGAGTCCCATTCTCTGATTCAGGATTTGATCGGTCGCGCCAGGTACCAACTGGCGCACGAACTGGGCTTTGCCTTTCCCGCTGTGACCGTGGTGCAAAATCCAGCCATGCCTCAGGAGATCTACGCGCTGCGAATCCAGGGGGAAACCTTGGCTGAAGGTCGCCTGGTACCTGGGTGCGTGGCGGCCCTGGGGCCAGAGCTTCCCCCTGCTTGGGCCTCAGAACCGCACCCTGTACGCCCGATTCCCATGGTTTGGATTGCGCAGGCCGCCTCGAATGCCTGGGCTGGTGAAGTGAGTTCGGCCGAAGAGTTGCTGGCTGAACACCTGGCATCGCTGGTCCGGCGTCACGCGCATCGGTTGTTTACCAATCATGAACTTGACCAGGTGTTGCGCGTCCGCGAGGTCGAGATTGGTCGCGAAACGCTCCAGGAACTGTTGGGGCGCTTCATGTCGGTGAGTGAGCTGCGGCTGGTCCTGCAGAGCCTTTTGCGCCAGGGGTACAGCATCCGACAGTTGCCACAGATGGTCGAAATCCTGATGAACCATTTCATCAACTACCTGGCAGATAAACCTCTGAGCATGGACGAGACCTGGAAAATTTCCTCTCACATCCCGTTTTTCTCAACAGACGAGCTGGTCCAGGCGGTCCTGCACGGCTTGGGATTGCCGCGGACGACTGAGCGGATCGCTGGGATCCAGGCCAGCCTTGAACGCTCTTTGCGCCTGGACCCCGTGCAGTCACCGGCGACCCGTCCGCTCGGGTCGACTCATCTGGACGCTCCTGTCTTTCGCCAGGATTCGCTCGAACGGGAACCCAGGCTGCCCTTTGATACCGAGGAAGGTGCGCGTTGATGTTTGAAACCTCCAAACACGTGCGGGAATCTTTTTTGGAAGAAATCAATGCTGGATTCTTTGGCGAATTCTTGATTTCTCAGGGGATGATTACCCGCACGGAGCTCGAAGAGGGCCTGCTGGCGCAGAAGAGCCTCAAGGCACACCTGAAAATCGGCGAGTTGCTGGTCAAACGTGGCGTGCTTTCGGCTGAAAATCTGGTGAAAGCCTTGAAGGACTACAAGGCCGGCATCCGTCTGGGGGAATTGCTGCTGAATCAGGGCGACATTGGCTTCATTCAGTTGTTGGAGGCTTTGGACCGGCAGCAGGCCTTGGGCTGCCAGTTGGGTGAGGCTTTGGTGCAACTCGGACATTGCACCTCCGCCCAGATCGAAGATGCCCTCGCTCTTCAGCGCGCCATCGCGGCCGAACGGAACCGCTGACTGGCTTGCTTCTCGGCGCCGAATGAAAGCTGCCACGCCTGCGTCAAGGCCTCCTTCATGGTTTCGCCGGAGAGGCGGATGCAACGTTCTGAATCGGTGTGGCGGTGAAGCCAGCCCGATACAATGTTGATCTCCTCCATCTCTGACTGTCGAACCGCGAGCGAGGGCGTTGGGTGGGCCATGGCGGCTCGGATGCGCTTGCAGGCGCGCCCCCGATCCTGAGGCGTGATCTCGCATTCGCTGTGAACCAGGCGTCCACGCCGTACCAGAAGCCAGTTGACTCGATCTGGCGTCGATGCTGGCAACACCACCAGACAGTCCAGTTGGGTCTGCACGGCCTGTATGGCTTGCTGTTGCTGGACCCAGGCTCTCAAACGGAAAAGTCGATCGCGCAGCACTGCGGCGCGTTCGAAGGCCAGGGACTCCGCAGCCCTGTTCATGTCCTGTTCCAGGGCTTCAAGCGGTCCCGTCACCTCGCCGGACAGGAAAGCCGTCAAAGCTTCCAGCGCCTCTCCATAGTCAGACTCTGCCACCAGTCCCACACAGGGGGCCTGGCAACGACCGATGGTATGTTCGAAACAGACCTGTCGAGCCAATGGCATGCAACTGCGCCAGGTAAAGATGGGACGCAGGGCATCCAGGGCTTCTTGGACGCGAATCTCGCCGACAAACGGACCGTAGTAACGCGCGCCGTCATCCCGCAATTCGAAGGTGAGCAGGACGCGGGGAAAGGCCTCCTGGGTGATCTTCACGAAGGGAAAGTGACGGTAGCTGCGTCCCCTGATGTTATAGAGAGGAATTCGCTCCTTGATCAGACGGCTCTCGAGCAGAAGGGCCTCCAACTCAGAACCGCACGTTTGGCTCTCGACCCTCACGACCTCGTGCTTCAGTCTGGCCGTACGCGCCGTGTGCCCTCCGTCATCACGAAAGTAACTTCGGACCCGGGCACGCACGTTGACCGACTTCCCGATGTAAAGCAGGCGGTCGCGTGCGTCGAAAAAGAAGTAGACCCCATGGCCTGTCGGCAGGGTGTCGATCGCCGTCCGGAGCGATTCCATCGTGGCATCAGGGTAGCACGCCAGTGTGCCTTGCCGCCGCCTTGGTCCTGAGACCCGGAGGCCTGTTTGCTTGCACCGGAGGGAAGTTGTGAATCAAATCAAGAGAGCCCTGCTGCGCGCATGGCTGGTGTGGGCACTGGTCCTCGCCCAAACCCTGCCGGCGCAGGCTGCCTATA